>NZ_JAMPJY010000052.1:0-40419 GCF_039961875.1 Trichocoleus sp. ST-U2
ACTGCTTTGTCAACATTCTCTGCGGATTGATTGCCTACTGCCATCAACCGAAGAAGCCAGCGATTGCCATTGACCACAACTTGCTGCCTTCGGCTTAACCCGAACTGACGTTAATTACAG
Source organism: Trichocoleus sp. ST-U2 (assembly GCF_039961875.1). NCBI lineage: Bacteria > Bacillati > Cyanobacteriota > Cyanophyceae > Leptolyngbyales > Trichocoleusaceae > Trichocoleus > Trichocoleus sp. ST-U2. Next base: position 121 of record NZ_JAMPJY010000052.1, read on the forward strand.
GGGTTGACTCCCGAAACTCGTCTTAGAAGCCCGAAGGAGCCTTGAAGATGGCTCTCCTTCACTCTATAGGGAAGGGGCTGGAGGTTGGGTCTGTATTGGACTCAACTGCAAACCGTTATCGTTGCTCAATCTTCGTCTTTCCTGTTCATCCTCCCATTCTTAACCATCCAAACACATCCCCTACTGTTAGCCGCAGTTCTGTTAACAAGTCTGGAACAGGTAGCACGTCGAATGCTTCCTGCAACAATCCCGGTTGCTGTCCGGGAGGATAAACTAGCACGGAGCGTTCGTCTGGATCGAGTAGCCAGCCTAATTTGCTACCGTGTTTGAGGCAGTGCAGGATATTTCCGGTTACTTTGGTTTGACTTTGTTCTGGAGAGAGAACTTCAATTGTCCAATCTGGAGCAGCCTGAAATACATTGGCAATATCTCCATTTTCATCAAGAGGGATTCTATCCCAAGCAAACACCGCCACATCTGGCACGATTGACCGTCCGCCGAAGGTACACCGCAATTCCGGAAAAGCTAGGGCAATTCGCTTAGCCTCGACCACCTCATTAATAACAGTGACTAGCTTTCCCTGTAACTTGCTGTGCTTCCCTTGCGGCATTGGCTTTTGGATGCTTTGACCCTTGATGTATTCGCTGGCTGGCTTAGTTTCTGGCAGCTTCAGAAACTCCTCTAGAGTCAAGGTTTTAGGAGGTGTATGTACCATAAGCGCTCGCATAAATGCCGCTACTATTACCCTACTCGTGCAGTTTCACTCCCCGAATTGACAAATCCAACAACTCTACCGGATGCATGATGGGAATTGCCTTTTCTTGCAGTTCTAAATGCTTGCTAATTTGGATCGTACAACCGGGATTTGCCGAAGCAATTAATTCAGCACCCGTATTCAGAAGATTTTCAACTTTTTGCTTACCCAATTCTCCAGCAACTTCAGGTTGCAGCATATTGTAAACCCCAGCACTGCCACAACATAACGCTGCATCCATCGGTTCTCGAAGTTGAACGCCTGGAATTTGGCGCAATAATTGGCGCGGTTGGACGCTAATTTTTTGCCCGTGCAATAAATGACAGGCATCTTGATAAACCAAAGTCAATGGTTGATCGGAAAGTGGGGAAAGTTTCGCCGTTATTCCGGCTTCGTATAGAAACTCTTGAGCGTCTTTTACTTTAGCAGCAAATTTTACGGCTTTCTCTTGATAATCGAGGTCATCTTGTAGCAGGTGTCCGTATTCTTTTAAAGTATGACCGCAACCAGCAGCATTGATGATGATGGCATCAACGTTTGTACCTTCAAAACTATCAATCATTTGGCGCGCGATCGCTTTTGCTTGTTCTTCCTGTCCTTGGTGATGTGGCAATGCAGCACAACACCCCTGAGCCTTTGGAATCACGACTTCACAGCCATTGGCAGTTAATACCCGCACCGTTGCTTCATTGACCTTTGAAAAGAATAGACGTTGCACGCAGCCCAAAATAACGCCCACTCGATAGCGTTTCTCACCCTCAGCCGAAATCACCTCTGGTAGGGTATCTACAAAGGTTCTGGGAGTAATTTCTTGCAGATTTGATTCCATCGCTGCTAAGCGGGGAGAAAGGCGTTGGAGTAATCCAGTCGAACGAACTAATTTTTGCAAGCCTAATTTCTGATAAACCATCAGAGGCGCTAGCAAAACTCGCAGCCGATTAGGATACGGAAATAAGGAAAAAATTAGTTTTCGATACAACTTGTCTGGCAAACTGCGCGAATAATTGCGTTCAATTTGGGGACGCATGGCAGTAATTAGCTTGTCATACTGCACGCCAGAAGGACAGGTTGTGACACAGGCAAGACATCCTAAACAAGAGTCAAAATGCTGTACTGTTGCAGTATTTAGAGAAATCTCACCTTTATTGATAGCATCCATGAGATAAATTCTGCCTCTAGGAGAATCCATCTCTTTGCCAATCACCCGATAGCTGGGACAAGTAGATAGACAAAAACCGCAGTGAACGCAGCTATCAATTAACTTGGGATTGGGGGGATGATCGTTATCAAATCCGTTAATTTTAATCGGGTTTGAGTCATCTAAATTTGTTAAAGAATTCTCTGATGTTTGCATGGATGAGTGTAATCTTCCCTACTGTTTAGACGGTGTTTTCTGCGATGAAAGCGCTTTGTTCACATTCCACCGATAAACCGACTTGGACTTAAAATATTTTCTGGATCAAATTGCGTTTTGATTTTCTGCATTAAATCCAGGGCGTTGCCGGTATAACCCCAGACATCTAGTTGCTGCTTTAAGGAAATCGGCGCTTCTAGAATTGTCAAAAACCCGCCGTGAGATTCGCAGAGCGCTCGCATCTGTTGTAAAAACGCGATCGCGGTTGTTTCAACAACGTCACCATTGCACCGCAATAGTCCCAACCCACTTCCAGCATGGATCAGACACATCACCGATGGGACATGGATTTGTAGATGAGTCAAAATGGTCGCGGCGGCAGTTGGTAATACTCCTATTTTGCAAGCGATCGCTGCCTCTGTGTGGGATGCCCACATTTGTTCTTGTAACTTCTGCCATAACTCAGCCTCATCGGCATCTGAATACAAGACACCCTGTAAACCGAGATGTTGCCCCACTTCCAACCATCGAGCGCACTGTTCCTTCACGCTCGGCGATACACTTTGAAAGCGAGCGATCGCACCAATGCCCTCCCCTAACCCTAAACTAGCCACAATTTGAGTGGATAGCAGGTCAACAGCCGTGGGCGTTAAGGCTGAAGCGAGCAACGTTTTGGTGGCTGCGGCAATTTTTTCGGCTGTACCAGTCAGCACTACGGTTGCAGATGCCTCCGGCAGAGGATAAACCCGAAACGTCACTTGACTGATAATCCCTAGGGTTCCAAAAGAGCCGGTAAATAGCTTCATCATGTCGTAACCGGCAACATTTTTTACCACCCGACCCCCGGCTTTGGCAATCTGACCATCGCTGCGGACGAAAGAAAGACCCAGTAGCATATCCCTCACCCCACCATAGCGTTGCCGGAAGGAACCGCCCCCAGCAGTCGCAACAATACCACCAACTGTGGCGTCTTTTGGATAGGCTGGATCGAGGGCGAAAAATTGACCTTGTTGCGCTAGAATCTTTTGCAGTTCGGCAAATTTCATGCCTGCTTCGACCGTAACGGTTAAATCGCCAACCGCATGAGCGATTAAGCGATTCAGACGTTCGGTACTGACAACCAAATTGACTCCATCTACCAATCCACCCCAACCTAGTTTGCTAGCGCTGCCACAGGGTAAGATGCCCCACCGATGCTGGTAGGCATAAGCCATAACCTGAGCGAGTTCTTCCTCGGTGCGGGGAGAAACAATGCAATCAAAGGTCGTTCCTGGTGCAATTGCTTGAGAGATTTGTGCTTTTCGAGTGGCTTCTATCTGTTCCCACGGCACAATCCCAGAGCTGGGGAGGAGACTTTCAAGTTTTTGGGCTACGCTATTCATTGCTTAAAAAAACATCTGTGCGATCGCACTCAGGTGGACATGAACACTAGCAAAACATAAGCACGGTACGCAAGTAACACTCAGTTCTCGACGTAACATCATTTAATTATTTAGTTATAAATTTATTTCTTTATATCTCAAGATAGATGCAGCACTTCATACTGGTATTTGTGGGGTCTATTTCTCTCTTTAGACAGGTTTAATTGAATGGTTCGACGAAAGAATATACCGGCATTACAGCAAGCAAGAAGGGCAGGGACAACCCGATCTTACGATAGGGAAAGCTTGCTAAATCGAATTACAACCCGAATTCGCCAATCTTTGGAGCTACAAGAGATTTTGGCGACAACAGCGCGGGAAATTCGCTCATTTTTAGACATGGATCGGGTCAAAATTTACCGATTTCACCCAGATGCCAGTGGAGAAGTAATTGCCGAATCTATAAATGGCGATTGTTTACCCTCTATGATGGGGCTGCGGTTTCCAGCGGAGGACATTCCGCCCAATGCTCGTGAGTTGTTTGTCAAAGTCCGCCAGCGAGTCATTGTCGATGTCATTTCTAGGCAGAAAACTCAAGAACAGTTAGATTGTCTATCAACCGGCAAAAATTTAGTAACTAGAGACATCCGCTATTCCCCAGTCGATCCTTGCCACGTCGAATATCTGACGACGATGGGGGTGAGTGCTTCTCTCGCCGTGCCAATCCTACATCAAAACAGCTTGTGGGGGTTGTTGGTGTGTCACCACGCATCCCGGCGCAAATTTAGCGAACAAGAATTACAAATTGTTCAACTGCTCGTGGATCAGGTGTCGATTGCGATCGCTCAGTCCAATCTTCTTCAAACCGCACGCGAACAAGCTCAGCATGAATCAACAATCAACCAAATTAGTAGTCTACTCCACTCTCCGCTAAAAATTTCAGAAATTCGGCAGACCGTTTTAGAAGAAACCGTTAGCGCCTTACACGGTGCTGCTGGCAGATTGTACATTACAGCAGATACAACAGGTCAGCCTGCTCAACTTTATACGACTGGCGAGCAGCCACTCCAAGCTTGGATTGAAGAAACTCCTTTTTGGCAACAAATTATCTCCGGGAAACCGAACAGCGTCGGTATCCCAGACAGTCCTTCTGAAAACAAATCCAAAGATAACCATCAAGATTTCAGTCATCAGAATCTCATTAATCACGCTTCTGACTCTTGGTTTTTACAGTCGGAATTTAATCCTCAAAATCATTTCCTTGAGTCTTCGCATAACAGCTACGGAGTAGCTAGGGAAATATCAAATTTTAAAAGTCAAAATTTTCTCTACACCATCCCCGATTTATATCAAGAACCACAACTAAAATATGCAGTCCCTGCTTTTGAGACAACGCCTATTCGCTCTATTCTGATCGTGCCTCTCAGTTATCATCAGCAATGCGTGGGGTGTCTCACCATCTTCCGGCATGAGATGAATACAGAAACCCTATGGGCAGGTCGTCAGAATCCCGACGAACGGAATGTCCGCCCCCGCCAGTCATTTGAAGCATGGCGAGAAATCACCCAAGGACAGGCTAAAGAGTGGACACAAGAAGAACTCAAGCTGGCTCAATCGGTGGGAATCCACCTCTACATGGCAGTAATGCAAAGGCGAGTAGAGGATACAATCCGACATCAGGCGTCTCATGACCTCTTAACGGGTTTGCCCAACCGGCTGTTATTCAATGACCGGCTCTCTCTAGCGCTGGCAAGCACTCATCTGAATTGCGGCGATATGCTGGCAGTGGTGTTTCTCGACCTGGATGGCTTCAAAACGATTAACGACACGCTCGGTCATGCCGTAGGCGATCTACTGCTGCAATGTGCGGCTCGACGCCTCACAGATTGCCTGCGAGAAACCGACATTGTTGCCCGTTGGGGTGGGGATGAATTCACCATTATGCTCTCCCCCATCACTTGTTTGGACGATGTTACCAAGATTGCGAAAAGAATTCTGGGTGCCCTAAACGTTCCTTTTCATTTTGAAGATGTAGAGACTTATCACGATACCTCTTTACACATCAAAGCGAGTTTGGGGATTGCTTTAGCTCCTTATGATGGGGAAGACGCAGAAACGCTGTTAAAAAACGCCGATGCTGCGATGTACAGAGCCAAGCAACAAGGGCGCAATAATTATCAGCTATATACACCAGCCCTAGGGGCAAAAGCACTGGAACGGCTGAAATTAGAAAACCGACTTTACAAAGCCTTAGAACGTGAGGAATTTCTGTTGCACTACCAGCCGCAGGTAGACTTAAAAACAGGTCAAATCGTGGGCATGGAAGCACTGATTCGCTGGCAATCTCCCGAACTAGGCTTAATTCCCCCTTATCAATTTATTCCTCTGGCAGAAGAAACGGGTTTGATCTCTCCGATTGGAGAATGGGTTTTGCGGACAGCTTGCAGGCAAAATCGTCTTTGGCAATCACTTGGAGTGCCGCCAATCCGGATTGCCGTGAATCTTTCAGGTCGTCAAGTTCAGCAACCCACTTTAGTAAAAGTTGTTGAGCAAATTCTAGCTGAAACTGAGTTGGAACCTCGTTATCTGGAACTCGAAATTACTGAGAGCATTGCAATGCAAGATGTGGAATGGACAATTTCTGTGTTGCAGAAGTTGCAGGAACTGGAAATTCACATTTCAATGGATGATTTTGGGACTGGTTATTCTTCACTGAGCTATCTAAAACACTTTCCGCTCAATACGCTAAAAATTGACCGCTCATTTATTCGCGATCTCATGACGAATACTCATGATGCTGCGATTATTAAGGCAGTTATGGCACTGGGTCACGGACTCAATTTAAAAGTGATTGCTGAGGGTGTTGAAACAGTAGAACAATTGGATTTTTTGTACTCAGTTCAGTGTGATGGTTTGCAGGGTTATCTGTTTAGTCCCCCGGTTCCGGCGGAAGCGGCAACAGAGATCCTTAAATCTAAAAGGTTAAAAAATCAAAGTTAGAGATTCTCAGTTTGTATGATGGGGCGAGGCTCTCAATGATTCTGGTGTACTTTAACGCGAAGAGCTGCGTCTAGCAGTATCCCTTGACGCGATCGCGTCCCTCTTTTTTCGCTTGATATAGCGCTTCATCGGCTGCTGCAATCAGCGCTGCCGGTGATGACGTTAAACTGGGAACTATGCTGGCGACACCCAGACTCAGCGTGACGTAGGGGCTAACTGGAGAGTGGACGTGGACAATCTCTAAGCTTTTCACCATTGAGCGGATCGACTCGGCGATGTAACTGGCACCCGCAGACGGAGTGTTGGGCAAAATTAAGGCAAACTCCTCGCCTCCATAACGGGCAACTAAATCGGTTGAGCGCTTCAGCATCAACCGAATCGCACCAGCAACCTGTCGCAAACAGCTATCTCCAGCTTGATGACCGTAGGTATCGTTGTAAATTTTAAAACAGTCGATATCGCAGAAAATTAGCGATATTGGCGCTTGTTCTCGTCCCAGCCGCCGCCACTCTTGGGCAAGATATTCGTCAAACCTGCGCCGATTTGCCACCTGAGTTAAGCCATCCAGAGAAGCGATACACTGCAACTCCCGGTTGGCTTCCTCCAGCTGTTTAAAGAGGGAAGACTGCTGAATTGCGATCGCTAACCCGACGGACAATTGTTGCAACAACTTAATTTCATAAGGCTCCCAGTGACGAGATCCAGAGCATTGATGGACGCAGAGTATCCCCCACAAATGAATTTTGGCGGCTGGATTGGATAAAGAGGGACGGAGTGGGGCGGGACTGTTGCTATTCGATTCATTATTCGCTTCTCGGTTGCCTCCCTGTTCCCGAATCAAGATTGGTACCATCAAATTTGCCCGAATTCCTGCCCCTGCGAGTAACTTCACGTAACTCGCAGGCAGATCCGCTTGGTAAATATCATCTACAGCTGACACATACCCAGTGGTTTGAAATTTTTGGATATATTCTGCCTCAAAGCAGGGGTCATACAGCGAGACATCCAGAATGGATTCACAACCGGGTGCGACAGATTCGACGACAAAGCAGGCACCGCGAGCATCGAGCCGATAGAGAGCAACTCGTTCGGCTGGCAGAAAGTTTCGCACCTCTGCAACCGCTGTGTTAAGGATTTCGTTTAAATGCAACGATTGGCGGATGCGCCCTTGTATTCTTCCCAGCAAGCGCTCTCGCTCAATAGAAGAGCGTAATGCCTCCTCAGTTCGCGTCCGTTCTGTAATGTCAAGAAAACTCCAAACCCTGCCAATGATTTGTTCGCCGAGTCGGTACGGTGTGGAGTAGCGCTCAAAGATTTTCCCGTTTTTTAATTCCAGAATGTCGTATGCCTTAGCTTCTGGTTGCCTGGAAAGTTCCCAAACCAGCTTTAGAAAAGCTTCTGGCTCTTTCAACTGGTCTTTAAGAAAGACGATTTGTTCGTTAGCGCGAGGCGAGCCGATTAGGTCTTCGGGAACCTCCCACATCTGAAGAAACTTCTGATTGTAGCTGACAATATCTCCTTCTAGGCTCACTGCAACGATGCCGTCAGCAGTTGATTCAAGCGTAGCGCGCAGCAGAGAAAGCGATTTCTCAACTTTTTCCTCGGCGGTTTTACGCTCTGTAATCTCAATGTAAGCGATCGCAACGCCATAATCTTTGAGAGGAATGGGAATCGCAGTGACGTTAAGCCAGGTGATTTCATCCTGGTCATTTACAATCCCGATTTCTCGATTTTCAATCACTTGATTTTCTTTTAACGCCCGAACGCTAGCAAATTCTTCCGGTGGCATCGAGCTGCCATCCGGTCGAGCGATTCGCCATTCTTTGCTGTCGCACCTTCTATTTTTATGGTTTTCAATAGATAACTTTAGAATTCTTTCTGAAGCTTGGTTGGCTTCAACAATATTGCCGTTATTATCGGTAATGGAAATGCCAATTGGGAAGCATTGAAAAAGAATTTTATATTTTTCTTGACTTTCTCTTAACTCAGCTTCTGCTTGCTGGCGTTGGCTAATATCGCACGAAACAGCGATAATTTCTTGCACTGCTCCTGTATCCGGATGGCGGATAGTTCGGAGCGTAGTTTTAAACCAAATGTAATAACCTTGCCGATGACGAATTCGGTAGCTAATTGTGTTGATTTCTTGAAAATTTAGTTGAGTTGGATGTTCTCTTAAAGCAACCGGATCATTCTGAGCAAATTGCTCTATCAGGACTAAATCTTGCGGATGGCAAAATTCAAGCACCGAGCGTCCCAGAAGTTCATCCGGCTTATATCCCAGTAAAATACTGCATACAGGTGAAACGTAGAGGTAAACACCTTCCGGAGTATGAGTGGAAATCATGTCGGTGCAGTCTGATGCCAGCAATCGGTCACGAGTTTCCCGCTTAGACAATTCTAAGTTTGAATAGCCGAACAAGTTTTCCGGTTTTGGGTTATGGCGATCGCTAACGACTGGCATCAGACTGGTTGGCGTCATGATTCCGACCAGTTGACCGGATTCATCCTCTACAATCAACAGATGGCGAATCTGATGGTGGTAAAATAGTCGGCTGATGGTTTGAATATCTTGTACTTGGGATTCGTTCAGGGTAATCAGCGGCTGGTTCATTAGTGCAGCGATCGCTACACCTTTAATGTCTCTACCTAAAGCCGTGACTCGAACCAAATCCCGTTCTGTAAAAATTCCGATGGGGGTTGGTTTCGCTAGTTGTGTTGGTTTTTCCGCTGTTACCTGCTCTTCTACCACGATGACACAGCTAGCCTGCGCCTGACTCATCAATGCGATCGCTTCTGTGGCTAGCGTGTCAGGAGTTACCGTCAGAGGGTTGCGATCAATTGCTTGATGGAGCGGTAAAGCGTAAGGGTGGAGCATAGAGAACACATCATTAGTTTCTTTAATAGAATTAACCATTCTTATTAATTATTTTAAATTTTAATTGAACGAAGCGGAACCGTTTGCTGGGTAATGTGGTAGGCAGTAAGCATAGATGTGGCGATTGAATCGCATCTGAGTAAACGACTATGGCTTTACAGATAGCTTTTTAAGCAATGAAACAATTGTATTTTGTAATAAAAAAACCAGCTAGCTAAAAATTCTCACCAAATAAAGGGCTGAAGGCATTAACATTCTTTATCAACTTTCCTGCCAAACCCGGACAAGACAGCAATTAACTTATAAAAAAAATCTGAAATCTGCTGCCAAGGGTGCCTTAAAACAGAATGGTATTTCCTCAAAGGTTAACCCGATCCGTCGCATTGCCAACGCTAGTTGTCAAAAATCTTCGCTCTATCACTGAAAAGCTAGCTATGTTCGTGCCTACGAACCCCTTTGGCTCATGTCTCTTAGAGAATGAATTCCAGCAGCCAGCACAAAAAATCAACCGATCTAGAACAATCCTATTTGAGTTGTGAGATGCTAGCGGTTCAAATCCCCAGCTTCTCCCTCAAACTCAGAAATCTCGCCTTTCTCGAATCCTTGAGGACTGCTTTAATTAAGTTTAGATATTTCTTTCTTGAAACAGGTCGAAAAGTATTCGCTGGCTTTTATCCTCAACAATCAAAAATTTTATCAAATCTCCCTTTTAACCTTATTTTTTTCGCCTTAGCATAATTTTCAAAAAACTTTGTATTTATTGGAACAAAATACTTGTAAGGCTAAACGTATACAACCTTTCACGAAGTAAACTATAAAAAGTTTTAATTAATAAAATTATTTTTTTAGTTTACTAAACTTATTAATATATTGTGGTTGTTGTCTTGTTTGAAAAAACGATCTAGTTTAAACAGAGGTACTCAGCCCTGGGCTTGGCAAATTAAACGAAGGCGCATTGCTGAATGCCAACAGCTAAACACATATCCAAATCTAGAAAATTTAAAAATCCTAAAATGTTTGACTTTCTTAATCCAATCCTAGGGCGTCATCCAGAACGTAACAAAGCCAACGTTGAAATCTATACTTGGCAAACTTGCCCCTTTTGCATCAGAGCCAAGATGTTGCTCTGGTGGAAGGGTGTCAACTTTACTGAGTATAAAATTGATGGTGATGAGGCAGCCAGAGCAAAGATGGCTGAACGTGCCAACGGGCGTCGAAGCGTGCCGCAGATTTTTATCAATGAGCAGCACATTGGTGGGAGCGATGACCTCTATCAACTGAATACAGGCGGACAATTAGACCCCTTACTGGCTCAACCCGCCGTTCCAGGCTAGAATCAGCCAACACAGGTGAATCTCGTTTGTATAGTCGGTACGGGCACAAGCGCATGGCTATTGAGATTCCGCCACCGGAAATTGAGGACTCTGCTTACCTAGTTCACCGACAATGGATGATTCGAGCGTTAGAACTTGCCGAGAAGGCGGGTGATGCTGGGGAAGTGCCAGTGGGAGCAGTAATTGTTAGTGCAGATGGTAACTTGATTGCAGAGGGTGAAAATCGCAAAGAACGTGACAAAGACCCGACTGCCCACGCCGAAATTTTAGCTCTCAGAGCTGCTGGGCAAGCAATGCAGAACTGGCACCTTAACGAATGCACGCTCTACGTCACCCTAGAACCTTGCCCCATGTGCGCTGGTGCGATCGCGCTAGCACGTCTGCGACTTCTCGTTTACAGTGTGGACGATCCAAAAACTGGCGCGATTCGTACCGTTGCCAATATTCCAGATAGCGCTTGCTCTAACCACCGCTTGCCGGTCATAAGTGGTATCTTAGAGTCTGCCTGCCGCCAACATCTGCAATCTTGGTTTGCCCAACGGCGCTTAAAAAGTCAAAAGTAAAAAGGCAAAAGGCAAAACAAAAAAATTGCTCTTATTTATGTTTACTTTTACTCTGCTAATGACAGCATGAGAACTGTCCTTCTACTACAAGACAGATGCCGTAATCATACATAAGCTGGAATTATGGATGCTGTGAGAAGTTTTATTCGTGATGACTCAGCCCGACCCCTCTGAACAAACGATAGAGACACCAAAACCTGTCAAGGTAGTTCCTATTACTTCCCGTGTTTTACCTTGGCTAGCTTCCTTAGGCTATAAGGTGACAAAATATCTTGTCATTCCCTTTTACTTTGGTAAAGCCGAAGTCACCGGACAAGAAAATATCCCCGCTACCGGGCCGGTAATCCTAGCTCCTACCCATCGCTCTCGCTGGGATGCGTTTGTCGTGCCTCATGCGGCTGGACAACCTGTGACGGGTCGTGACCTGCGGTTTATGGTGTCAGCGGATGAAATGAAAGGGTGGCAAGGCTGGTTTATCAGCCGCATGGGAGGGTTCCCAGTAGATACCCGAAATCCGGGAGTTGGCACTTTTCGTCATGGCGTCGAAGTTCTCCGCCAGGGAGAAGTGCTGGTCATCTTCCCGGAAGGCGGCATCTACCAGGATACGCAAGTTCACCCCCTCAAGACGGGTTTGGCGCGCATTGCCTTGCAAGTGGAATCCAGCCAACCAGAATTGGATGTCAAAATTGTGCCGATTAGCGTCCGTTACGGCAGCCCGGTGCCGCATTGGGGATGCGGTATCAAAGTTAACATTGGTGAGCCGATCTCAGTCGCGAATTATTGCAGCAATACGCCAAAACAAAGTGCGAAAAAACTAACCGCCGATTTAGAAGCGGCGCTTAAACAGATAGATGGATGCGAAGTAGAAGAGGCGGATACGCTCTCTACTGCTCCCCCTTTAAATGAAGTATCGGGCGCTCAGTCATCGTTTTAACCTTTCTATAGAAATTCTCATTCATTCGCAAACAAGAGCTTTTAGGGAATCAGTAATGGGAGACGGCTCATTACTCACGACCATTACCGCTATTTCTATCTATCCAGCAACATACTCTGATTGCCGATAAAAAACTGAGTAGGGGCACAGCAGTGCCCCTACTCAGATGCCCAAGGTTAATTCCCAGCTGTTCAAAGTTCCTGTATCCATCTGGGCATAATCCACGACCCACAACTGCCAGATGCCTGCTACGGGTTTGTTGAGAAGTTGCTGGAGTGCGGGTGTATTTTGCAGCGTGTAGGTGGCTTGCAATTGAGTTGTAGAACCCAGCGTGCGACCTTGCAACAGCACCGTAATTCCGTTAGGACTCCTCACGCTAACTTCGATATCCCCCAAAAACTGGTGTTGAATGTTGACGCTGACTTGGATATCTCGTAAAGGACTGGCGTAAGTTACGTTAATTGCGCTGGTAACGCCTTGGGAGTTGTAGTCGGGAATGGGGACGAGGTTGTCATTGCGTCCGTGCAAGGCTTGGGAGGCTTGGGAGGGTTGGACGCGCTGCTGCTGGGCAGCTTGAACAGCTTTAAAAGCGTTGACTTTGCCATAGCCGAACCACTGCGAGAAACCGTTTGCATCGTAACTGCCCAATCGAAAAGTCAATTGGGGGTCGGGGTCGGGGTCAACGACTTTGTCAGCGGTTTGTTGCAGAATTTGCCTAACTTCTGTTGCAGTTAAATCGGGATTAGCTGACAGAATGAGGGCAGCAACGCCTGCGACCACGGGACAAGCACTAGAGGTGCCGCCAAAGTCACTGGTGAAGTTGCTGCTGTCGTAGCCAGCGGCTCCGAGTCGGTCAGTGGTAAAGATGCCCAATCCAGGCAGCAATGCTCTGACTTCGGGGGCGGTACTGACATAGCCGGTTTGTTCAAACCACATTCCCGGCGGGGCATTGTTACTGGGGGCACAGACAGAGACGTTGGTTCCCCAGTTACTGTAGGCAGATTTTTTGTTGAGGCTGGTACAAGCAGAAACTGCGATCGCATCTGGATGAACGGTGAAACCACCTAGCCACTGGGTAGGACCTTTTAACAGGTTATTAGGCCATCCCTGCTCGTTAATCGTGCCACTGATGGGACGATTTGCATTCCCGGCAGCAAAGACGATGACACAGCCTTTACCGTCTCGTCCTTGGGTCGCGGCACGAGTTAGGGCGGCGCGTTGCCGCAGGGACAGGGGAAAGTAGACGGCTGCTGGCCCCCAGCTACAGGAAATGACCGCAGCACCGTTGTTGGTAGCCCAGTCAAAGAGTTGTTCGATGGTTTCGTCATCTAGATAGCCGGTGGTGCGGAGGGGCATCAGGGCACAGCCTGGGGCGACTCCTACAATGCCGGTGCCGGTTTCTTCTGCGACTGCAACCCCAGCACAGGCGGTTCCGTGGTTTTCATTGTCGTCTCCAGGTAGCGGCAAGAAGTCTTGTTCTTTGAAGTCTTTAGGAGCAACAATTTTGCCGGTTCCCTGAAAATCTGGGTGGTTGAGGTCAAAGCCATCATCTGCCACTGCGACAACGATGGAACGGATGCCTTTGGTGATATCCCAGGCTTTCTCAACCGAAATGTGAGAACCGGCTGCTATCTGAGATCCGCCAAGGTTGTTGAGATACCATTGCTTGGGATAGAGGGAATCTTTGGGCCGGTAGTGCTTTTCTTGTCGAACAACGATATTGGGTTCGGCGGTAAGTACCTCTTTTCGCCCCATTAAGCGGTTGGCAATTTTAATGGGATTTTCCCGTGCTTGCGGACTGACCTCGAAGACGAAGGTGTTGGGAATACCGCTAACGGGTCGCAGCAATTGTAAGCCAAATAAGGATGCGATCGCTCTTTGCGTTTCTTCATCCACCGATGGGGCAAATTGAATTGTCACCTGATCCGTTAGATAAACTAACGTCTGCGGATTCTCCTTAAGTTTATAGACATGACTGGCAAAGGCGACATCCTCAGATTCTCTTGCCGCCTGCATGGCTTCGTCTCGCTGGGATGGGTCAACAATGAATTCTTGTAGGGGAGGAGTCATCCCGCTTCTACCGGGGATTTCCTGGTGTGCTTGGGCGGGAATAGTTTGCGCCAACTCCTCAGATGCAGCGTCGGGGGTAGCGGGGCGGACCGTGAAGCGATCGCTCACTTTCTCCAATGCCAGTTCTTCACCCCCCCGCTGTAAAATACGACCGACGCTTTCTTCTGGCACACTACCCGCAGATTGGTCATTGCTCATTGGTAAACAGCTAAGTTTTAACTTTTTATTTTTATTCTCTATAGCAATTTTATTCTTTTTGTAACATCATAGTTTCTCTTGATTCTTCTTTTCCGTTTTATCAATATTATATTTTTAATCTCAATGGAATTTTTAGATTTCTTGACAATTATTGTAAATTACTTTACTACCTGCTAACAAGTTTTACTAAAATCAAAAAATCGGTAGCTCAACTAAAAAGCAGGTTATTTTGGATTTACTTTCCACTTTAATTGTTCCTCCTAAATAAGCTACCATCTTTTGAACCAGTGCCAGTCCTAGACCAGTTCCGCCATGCTTCCACGGGTCATTACTTGGAATGCGGTAGAACTTATCAAAAATTCGGGGAATTTCATCCGTGGGAATTTCAATCCCAGAATTAGTCACTTCGAGCTGAAGCTTTTCTGATTTAGCACGGACAGCTACCTTAATTTTTTCTCCTTGCGGAGTATATTTACAAGCATTATTCAGCAGCTCGGTGAGGATGCGTGCTAAACAGAATGGATCGGAGATTAGAATCGGCAGTTCTTCGGGAATCTCTACTTGTAAGATTTGCTTGTGTTTGTGGGTTCGCTGTTCAAAAGGTTCTACGATATGGGGAATCCAGTCTTGTAGATGAATCGCTGTTTTTTCTAAAGGATGCGCCTCTGCATTGAGTTGCTGTAAGTGAAGTAGATCGTTAATCAGATTAATCTCTCGGTCACACTCATTATTTAACAGCTCAAAATAGCAATAACCTGGGTGTCTCTCCGCACTTTTATTAGCGATTTCATCCCGCCAATTGCAGGTTTCTTCCATAATCACTTCCAACATCTGAATTGCCATTTTCATGTTGGACACGGGGGTGCGTAACTCATGAGAAACCGTACTCAAAAAATCATCTTTGAGAAAATTGAGTTTTTCTAATTCCTCAACTTGAGCCAGTGAAGCTTGGTAAAGTCGGGCTTGGCGAATTGCGATCGCGCATTGATTAGCAACCTGCTGTAATAAGCGAATCTCTAGTTCGTTAAAAATATATTCCCGATCGTTTAATAACCACAGATCGCCCAAAACCCCTTGGTCATCAAAAATCGGACAAGCTAAAACTGAAAATTCACCGGAAACCGGCTGAATTGGGTTAGGGCCTATTTTGCAAAATTGTAAATGCTTTCCTTGCAATAGTTGGGAGTAAATCGCCGGATTACTTGCCATTTGGATTTCGCTTCCCTCAGATGAAGGCATGGAAAGCGTGTACTCATAGCAAACCGTGGAAGTAGCCCCATTAATGTCATACAACGCCGTATCGCAGTATGTAACTCCCAGAACTTGTGCTAATTCTTGCACGGCTGTTTGCAAAATTTGGCTCTCATCAAGGCTGTCACGCACTTTATCGGTAATTCGTTTGAGCATCGCTTCAAATTTGAGAGCTTGCTGCAACTGGCTGGTGCGTTCCTGTACCTGGTGTTCGAGGTTTGTGTTGAGCCGCTGCACCTGTTGGTAAAGTTCAGATTGTTGAATCGCGATCGCTACCTGAATTGCCAACGAACTGAGAAAATCAATCTCCCACGGTTGCCAGTGCCGAGGTTGCGAACAGTGATGAGCAATCAACAGCCCCCACAACTGAGTGCTATCCGTGCTAGGGGCTATTTGGGAACTGAGCGAAGGTTCCTCCCGGCTCGCCGGTTCCCTTTCCTCAGCCCTGTTTTGCAAGATGGGCACTACCAAATTAGCTTTGACTTGAAACTGAGACACTAAATCGATGTAACACTGTTTCAAGCCAGCGTTGTAAATATCCTCCGTAGCTCGGATACGTCCGTGTTTGTAAGGCTTGACATAGTTTTCGGCAAAGCATGGATCTACAATGGTTTTCCCTAAGATAGGAGTCCAGCGCTCATCTACAGATTCCACCTCCACCATGCCACTCCAATCTGGATTGAAGCGATAAATTACCACTCTATCGGTCTGAAGAAATTGCCGCACCTCGCTGGCTGTAGTATTGAGAATTTCTTCTAGATTCAGAGATTGGCGGATGCGCTCCAGCACCGCTCCCATTAGCCGTTGTCGCTGATTTTGCTGCCGTAATTCTTCCGCTGCTCGACTCGCTTGGAGGAGACGACGCATCCGTTGGCGCAGCACTGCCCAGTGAACCGGCTTAGTCACGTAATCGGTAGCACCTGCCTCAAACGCCTGATTGACAGATTCTCGGTCATCAAGACTGGTAATGATTAAAACAGGTGTGCGATCGCCTTGAGGAAGTGATTTTAACTGGCGACAACAACTAAAGCCATCCAGAATCGGCATCAACGCATCTAGCAACACAATATCTGGATGTAGGCTGATGTAAGCAGCTAAGCCTTCCTCTCCATCACTTGCCTCTGCCACTGTGTAGCCTTCGTGTTCAATCATGGCGCGCAGCTGCATCCGCGTGAATTTGTCGTCGTCAACAATCAGAACAAGGTAGGAATCTGGTTCGGTGCAAGTAATATTCATTGCTGACTTGATTGTGCTTCCATCTGCAAAGCCGTTTTCACTTTTTCATACTCTGTTTCAATCTGTACAACAATTTTGGATGCACCCGCAATTTCTCCAGTCCGGCTCATCGCTTCTAGCTGTTTACACAAAGTAGCCAGTTGTACTGCCCCAAGAGCGGCACTGCTGGCTTTCAAAGTATGAGATGCTTGCCTGAGCGCGATCGCATCTTGGTTACTCGCTGCCGTCTCCATTGCTTGCAGCAGTTTGGGAGCATCTTCTAAATAGCAATGAATCAATTGAGTCAATAAATTTGAGGCTTTCCCTCCCACTGTTTTAGCAAATGCTTCCAGGATCTTCGCATCAATAGGAGTACTGAATGATAATGTTACATCGCTACCCTGTCCGCACTCAGTATTCAGTGAAGTAGTGGCTTCGCCCTCTCTTTTTTTGACTTCCCCAATCCCCGACTTCCCTGCACCTTTGTACCCCTGCACCTCAGTGCCCCTGTACCTCAGCAAAGCCTGAACTAACTCTTCCTTGCGGAGCGGCTTGCTGATATAGTCGTCCATGCCAGCTTCCAGACACGTTTCGCGATCGCCTTGCATGACATTCGCCGTCATGGCAATAATCCAAGGTTTTGCGCTCCCATCGGTTGCCAATTCTTTTTGGCAGATGTTACGACTCGTCTCTAAACCGTCCATTTCTGGCATCTGCACATCCAGCAGCAGCAGATCGTAGGGTTGACCCCGCAAAGATTCCAGCACTTCTAACCCATTGTTAACAACATCGGCTCGATACCCCAACTGTTGAAGTATGTGCAAAGCAACCTTCTGGTTCACCCGATTGTCTTCGGCGACAAGAATTCGGAGGGGAAGACTTTCGGCAAAGGGGAGCTGAAACTCAGGGAAAGTAAAGGGTGCGCGATGCACCTTGATCGGCTCTCGTACCAACAGATCGCTCAAGGTATTGTAAAGCTGAGATTGTTTAATCGGCTTATTCAGGAAGGTTGCAAATTTTACTCGATCTAACTGTTTCCCCCCCGGTTCCTTGCCATACGTTGTCAACATCACCACGGGTAATGCTTGAGCGTTCGGGAAGGAGCGAATTTCTGTCGCTAGGCTCAAGGCGTCCATCCCTAAAATTTGCCTATCGAGAATCACCATATCAAAACGCTCTCCTTGCCGAAGCCAGTTTAACGCCTGGGCACCCGATTCAGTTGCCTTCGGCATCATTCCCCAAGATTGCGTTTGCAAAATCAAAATCTGGCGGCTAGTAACGTTGGCATCCACAATTAATAGCCGTTTTCCAGCTAACTGCGGCTGGACAGCATCGAGTTCAACAAGTGGACAGCCAGGAAAATCTCGGACGACGATCGTGAAATAAAAGGTGGAGCCGCGTCCCACTTCGCTTTCAACCCACATCTGACCCGCCATCATTTCACTCAAGCGTTTGCTAATCACCAGTCCCAAGCCGGTTCCCCCATATTGACGGGCGGTAGAGGCATCAACCTGGCTAAACGACTTAAATAAACGATTGATTCGGTCTGAAGGAATCCCAATTCCGGTATCTTTGACGGAAAATTGGATTTCGTAATAGGTTTTAGGGAATGAATCAGGGGCAATGGATGATTGGTTTTCTTGCCGGTGACTAATTGCTGACTCCTGATTAACCATTACTTCTGTTGCTGTTACAGAAACCACGACTTCTCCAGCAGAAGTAAATTTAATTGCATTACTTAGCAAGTTCACCAGAATTTGGCGCAGTCTGATTTCATCTCCTAGCACGATGCTAGGTGTTCCTGTCTCAATTCGGTAAGCAAGTTCTAAGCCTTTTTCAAAAGCATGGGGAGCGAGTAAATCTAAGGCAGCTTCAATGCAATCTAACAAGTTTAAAGGTTGTTCTTCTAATTCCAGCTTGCCAGACTCGATTTTTGAAAAGTCGAGAATGTCATTAATAATTTTCAGTAAGGAATCGCCACTGCTACTGATAATCTCGACAAACTTTCGTTGCTGGAACGTTAGTTCTGTATCCAATAGCAAGCTTGCCATCCCAATGACTCCGTTCATCGGAGTGCGGATTTCATGGCTCATCATCGCCAGAAATTCGCTTTTAGATCGCGTTGCTTCCAGTGCTGCCATCCGTAGGGCAACTTCAGCTTGTACGGCTTTCTGAGCGGAGAGTCGCAGTTCCAATTCATCAATGACGATGGCGGCTAAGTCTTTGAGAGTTGCCTTTTCTGCTTCGGTCACTTGACGGGGTTGAGAGTCGATTACACAAATAGTGCCTAAGTTGAAACCATCGCGTGTCTGCAAGGGAGCCGCCGCGTAAAAGCGAAGTCCAAATTCCCCAGATACTAAGGAATTTGCTAATGTCCGGGGGTCTACTTCGGCATCCAGAACGGTGTAAACGTCTTCTTGCAAAATCGCACTGGCACACAGTCCGGGTTCGCGTCCAATTTGCTGAACTTCTAGCCCATGATGGGATTTAAACCAGATCCGGTCGTGGTCAACGATGCTAATAATGGAAATCGGGACATTAAAAAACCGGGCAGCTAGAGCTGTAATTCGGTCGAAGGCTCCATCTGGAGGTGTGTCAAGAATGTCGTAGCGACGCACGGCGGCGAGTCGGTCAGCTTCGTTATCGGGAATCATTGTTATATCAACTATCAATGGATTGTCTGGCTGACATACCTGGAGGTAGACACCACTTTCATCCTTCTCTACATTCTTGCGGTTATGTCAATTTATAATTTTTATTTTTAGAATTGCTCGGAAACTAGCAACCCAGCCCATGCTAATTCCTGTTTGAGGGCTTTGAGTTGCTGTTGATCCACAAGTAGCGCGTCTGAGCCTAGCGTTAAATTGCAGGGGGGTTGGAATGTTGCGCGAGTAGAGATCGCTTTAAAAACGACTACATTGGGACACCACAGTACAACTACTTTAGCAAGTTCCACGCTCGCTATTTTCCCCTTCTCTGCCCAGGGGAGTAAAGGATAAATAAAGTGTGTTTCCGGGTATACAACCGTCAGTAACAAAAGAGCGATCGCTCTTTACTTGTGCCAACTGAATCTGAAGCCAAGTTCGGCAATGCTTTGTTAAAGTTGGTTACAGATTGCCGAAATAGCCACTCGTTCTAAAAAACTACCCAATGACTATTAGCAAAAACTTCTACATTTCAAAAGAAGATTACCTAGAGGGAGAGCGAGTCAGCCCTATCAAACATGAGTATAGGCGAGGGCAAGTCTATGCAATGGTAGGGGCAAAGAAGCCTAATATTATTATTGCTAGCAACTTACTTACTTTGTTCAATAATCACCTTGAAGATAGCCCCTGCATTGTTCTTTCTTCAGATATCAAAGTCAGGCTTGAGTCAGCAGACTGCTATTACTATCCCGATGTTGCTATAACTTGCGATGAACGGGATACAAACTCTACAGATGACTTCATCCTCTATCCCATTTTGGTCATTGAAGTGCTATCTCCCTCAACAGCAGCTTTTGACAGAGGAGAGAAATTTGCTGACTATCAAACGTCGCCATCTTTACGAGAATATGCGTTAATTCATCAATCTCAGATGAGCGTCGAGTGTTTTCGCCTTTCCAACTCAGGCGATTGGGTTTCTCAAATCTACCGCCAAGGAGATGAAGTTTACTTTGCAAGTATCGATTTTCGCTGCGATATTGCTTCCATCTATCGAAAAGTCCCTGGACTTCAGAATGCTAATGCGTGAACATGAGAGCGATCGCTATCTTGTCCCAACCGATTTTGAAACCAAGTCGGTGGAAACAATTAAAGTAAAGACCATCGAACCTGCGCCCTCACCGACAACCTATTTAAACTCCATCTCCTAAATCGTCTAGGTCATCTACAGTTAATGGTGATTGAGCGCTATGGCGGACGTACAACACGTAAACTGTAGTCTCTCGAATAGTAAACAACACTCGATATATATTTTTGGCTTTCCCGTAAAGTAACTGTCGGACTTCTTCAGGAAAAATTTCGAGTTCAACTGCCAAAGCACAGCGCCGGGGCTTCTCTTGGAGTGTTGCGATCGCGTTCATCAACCCTCGAAACCAGCGATCGGCAAATTCGGGATTACGCTCTCGATACCATTGGTAGGCTTGCTCGATCTGAGCTTCAGCAATCGGGGTAATTTCAACCTGAAATGTCATACTTTTGCTGCATTTCTTGGATGAAATCTCCAATAGGGCGAGTTTGACCGCGCTCTAGTTCCTCAAAGCCTTGCTGAATACCTGCAATCGTTTCTAACTGATCGATTAGTTGGCGTACTTTGGTGGGATCGATTTTGCCAGGATCGAGAAAGGTAATCAGAACTTGGGTGCGATCGCTCACATCCTGTGGCAGTTCGGCGAGTTCAATTTGTCCGTTCTGATAAATGCCTTCGACAGTTTTTAGCATAAGTAGCAATAGGGTTGATAGTTCTCTCAATTGTACTGATTCTCGCCTGTGCTATCTGTTGTAATGTATGCTGGCAGGCGATCGCTCTTTGGTCGTGCCAACAGCATCGGAAAGTAAGTTCCGTAACGCTCTGATGAAGCTAGGTTACAGCTTGCCGAAATAGATGTGGGAGAAAAATGAATAAGTGGGTGATCTCATTCTTCAAAATCAAAACTCATTTTGATATCAACAGGTTCTATTTTAACTTCAGTAGGTGCATCCACTAATTCGACAAATTCAACTTCGACTTCGTTTGCATCAAGTGGATCATTTGCATCAAAGGCTATGTCTACTTTTGCTGTGACAATTCCGGTCTGCTGCTCTCCCACTTCTGTAATTGTATTTAGAAAAACCAATTCTCCGTCATCGGGATCTCGGTAACACATATCTAGATCAAGATAGCTACCGTCTGGGGTAAAAACTATTTCTGAACTTAATTCATACTTAAATTGACTATATTCATCATCAATATTATCAATTATAGATTTTTTTATAATTTTAACGGAATCTACTGTAACAGTTATCTCGTCAAAATCCACGAGTCTATCCATTTCTCGTGGGTGACGCCATCTTTCGGAAAATTCTAACTGTTCAAACTCTTCAGCCAGTCTTTCTTCTATTTCATTTAGGTTTTGTTCTAGCATTTCACCAGCTAGTTTTTGATAATATGCTTTAATTGCTAATAAGAAGGTTGCTTTTCGAGCATTTGCTTGCTCTGAAGCTGCTACCTTGTATTGTAAAAACTCTCGAATTAAGTGATGAATTTCATAGCAAGCTTCTCTTTCTTCAAGCCTCTGAATTAAATAAAGGCTATAGAGCTGCTGTTTAGCTAATTTAATATCTGTATTTGCCCAATTTAGTAATTGTGTATCACTAGAAAAAGTTACTAATTCCCAGGGAATTACGGTTGGCTTAAACAAGCTCAACAACTGTCCAACAAGCTGGCTAATTGGAGCAAGTTCTCGCCAGCTTAATTCAAATGCTGCTCTCACCCCACGAGCGGCTGTGCTAAAAGTTTGCTGCATTTGCTGTTCTGAAGGATCTAGCGCCTCATCTTGCAGTCGCTGGGCTTCCAGCCGTTCCAACATTTCTGCCAACGACAAGTCGGGGTCTTTTTTTAAATACCGCCCAACTAACTCCAAACCCAACGGTAGGCAACCCAGCCATTTACACAATTCTTCCGCTGTTTCAGGTTCCTGTTGCATCCGCCCTTCGCCCTCCAGGGTTGTCAACAGTTCAAAAGCCTCCTTCAGTGACAAAACATCTAAGGGTAGCTCAAAAACATTACTGTCCAAGTGTCGCTGCCGCGTTGTCACTAAAACGTGGAAGCGTTTAACAGTTGGCAGTATCTCTCGACAACTCCCCAAATCGGTGACATCATCCAACACGACCAATACCAGCCCTTCAGATGGTTCCCAGTGCTGCCAACACCACTCTACTTGTTTCTGAAGATTGAGTTCAGAGCGTATCTCTTTAAACTCCTTCAACACTTCCTGCTCCATGCGAAGCAGGAAAAACTGCACAATGCCATTCGCTAGATTGGATTCTCTTGCAGGTAACCAGCAAATTCCACCGGGGTAATCGGCTTCATGTTGTTGTGCATATTGAGTCGCTAGTTCAGTTTTGCCAACGCCGCCCATACCAGAAATGGAACACAACCGATTTCCTCTCCGCAACTCCCGATGCAGAGTTTCGAGTTCATCGGTTCGCCCAACAAAATTGGCGACTCCTCGGTAAGGAATGTTTTGTGGAGGATTTGACTTTACCCGTTCCCGTTCGGGCGACTTCAGTCAGAATTGGAAGGTCTGGTTCTGACTCTCGATATTGACCTTGCCTTGGTAGACGTTACCAATTTTCTCTACCTTATCCGCTATTTTTGTAATCTTCTGGATGCTTTGCGGTTGAGAATTTACAGCATCTGCTAAAGCTTGAACTGCTGCCGCAATTTCGGAGTCTGAGTTTGCCGCTGACTCCACCTTTTCCACCAAAACAGCTTCACCATAATCCTCTGGCTGCTGTTCAACTAACTCTGGATGTTGTGCTGCCACTTCTATGGCATTTGCTGTATCGGGAGACTTGCGCTTGAGCAATTGCATCAACTTGCCGCCTTGCTCCATTACCTTTTCTCCCAAGGTTTCGCCTGCCTTTTCAATGGCTTTCGTTAAAACCAAGGTTGCGATCGCGCCAGCAGTGAATGGTTCCATGTCTAGTTATATAGCTTTCTATTAAGCTACCTTAGCCTAGAGAGGTACTGAGCGTCCAAAGCGGAAGCAACACAGGAAGCGATCGCTCCTATGTTAGTTAGGGTAATTAGTCCTACAGCAATACTTAATCAACATATTCCTGCTGGTTTTATTGAGCAGTTGTTTTGATTAAGTTGAGGCTATAGTCATACAGGTATAGAAATAGTTTTGAGCATGACCACACAAACCTGTCCCATTTGTCATACTGCGGTGACTCCTTCTCTTAGATACCCGGAATACATTTGTAGTGACTGTCGCAGCAAAGCGACAGATATTAATGGCAGAAAACTACATTTTTACAATAGTTCCATGTCAGGTGGATACATTGCATATTATGCAGACAGCAACGACGAAGAAGAATACAAAAGCCACTTCTGCTATATAGATGGAATCAAATGCAGAGCTGACGAAGGAAGGGTTGGGGGTATAGTGATTGAAGTATATTCAGGCTAAGAACCTAATTACAAAAATCACTGTCTCATACCTTTTCTTTCGGTGGCGATGTGATGCCACGCTTAGTCAAATTTTCTTCGAGTTCCCTGATAAATTCAAAGTCTTCCTCCGGCAAAGGCTGACTTCCACCCCCTAAGAAACCCTCACCGATAGAAGACTTCTTCTTCAGGAAGGTGAACGCCCGCCGGAACTGATCGGGAGTTGCCTCAATCGGCGCATCAAAGTGGCAGGGAATAATTCGCTGGAAGTTCCAGCTTCCCACCTCGTCCGCCCAATCAAGGACTGCCTGAGGATCTTGGGTGAAAATGAACGATTGCAGAATTGGTGCCACGAACGGGCGACCGCTCCCTCGCAGCGCCTCAAAGGACTGCTGCCACTGAGCCTTCCATTTAAAGGGAAACCAACCGAAATACGCCTTCTTGGACCGATCCGGTGCTTTCAGGGCATCGCGCAAAGCCTGCCCCTGCTCGCTCATTTCCAAGGCACTGGGACGTAGATACAAAGCAAACAGCGTAATGCGCTGCCATCCCTTGCGACGATTCTCCTCAGTATCTTCAACCCGTTCCAAGGCGCTATCTCTGGCGTGGAACAGCAAGGGATATGGGTCAACTTGGACAATCTCTGGCGGAGACTCTGGCACCGAAAGTACCGAATCTGTCAGCAGCAGCGTGCGCGATCGCTTGTGCAATAAAGCCACTTCTTCAAAGGACCCTCGCCCCAAGTCGATGCTCAGCACTGCATAATTAAAGTCCTCAGCAAAGGGCGCATCCTTGCTATTCTCCGGAAGTACGTGAGTGCGTTTGCTAGGGAAACCAAGCCAACTCAACGGCAGATTCACCGGAAAGCTCCATTGGTTCTCAGTCACAAACACCTGTGCCAAAGGAAAGCGTCTGGCGAACGGACCCACGAAAACCTTGTGTTCTAAGCCAGAAGCGGTTGGCAGGATGATGTACTTAACATCGCCGTATTTCGCCTCCAACTCCTGAACCAGCCGGATACACTCTTTGGTCGCTGCAACTGGGGCATAGACGAGAAGACCTCCTTCTGAGAGCTTAACGACGGTCATGCGAATCGGTACGACAGTGTAGAGGATGCCCTGCATCTGGTCAAAAGTCCAGATCGTGTCCTTCACGACTTCTTTGCGGAGTGTCCGCCGCCGACTGTATGGGTAGAGTGGCACAGCCAGCCAAAAAGGCCATGACCAGTCTCCAGGTTTGATACTCAAACTATCTTGCCCCTGCCCAAACGATGCCTTCAATAGGTGTGTCTGGTGCGCTTTTTTTAGCGGTTCTATCCACTCCACGACCCCTTCCCCTTCTTCATGAATGCTGACGCCCGTGTTTGTCGAATTTCTAGCTGCTGGAGGAAAGCAAACTTTTGACTCAATAACTTATTTTTATCTAAAATCTAGACCCGCATGACAATTAGACTTTAAACAAACGCTCGTTTTCTACCCTATTAGGATCAATCCTTCCCAGATAAAGCAGACCTAACCCCCTCACAAGGGTAGGTTTTTTAGAGGATCAAGGAGTGGGAAAGTGGAGGAGTGGGAGAAAGCCGATTTTTCCGTTGATGATTCATCCCCTTGCCCCCTTTGCCCTTAAAAAAGGTTTACAGCAAATTACCCCGACTTTGCCACCGTGAGGACAACAACGCGGCTGTCTACATTGAGAACTTGGACTCCTGGGAATAACGTAGTCATCGGCACCTTCCAATGGGAGTGACCGCAAATGACTAACAACTCGTTCGCTGTGGCAAGTTCAGCGCGAATTGACTGATTTCCGATGAGTTTCGCGTCTGGATCGTTGGGACCTTCGTGCAAAATTAGGATATCTGGTAACTCCTTGAGCAGTTGGCGAATAGCTTGATGAAAATCCTTTTCTGAACGACGCCAAAGTTTAGTAGGCTTGCCGATAATCCCTGAGATGCCAGCGATGCGGAATCCATCAACCACAGCGATTTCACCATCTAAGTAGCGGATACCTCGCCCTTTTTTAAAGGTTTGAATTTCCTCTGGCGTGTTTCCCAAAATGTCATGGTTTCCTGCAACTCCAGCAACCCAACGAAAACGACGGCTGAAAGATTGCCAGACTTCGCGGACATCTCCCTCACCCCCACGCTTATCGCTTCGTGCGTAAAGATCGCCTGCCAAGATAATGCCTGTTTTCTGTGGGGATGGAATTCGTTCCAGGTTCGCTAAAGTTTCTAATTCTTCTGCGACACGATGACCGAGAAGGCGTCCATCTGTGGGATTGATACCCTGTAAATCACTAGCGATGATGATGGCGTCTAAGCCAGGTGGAAGTGAGTCAGCTTCTGCCGATAAAATCGGTAAAACTTGCTCAACCACCTGGAGATGACCTGCCGCAGCAGCGGTAATAAAGGGGATTTCATGAATGGGTTGGTCGGAAATAGAAGCAATCCGCATAGGGCTTAAGGGTAGCGTTTGCCTTGAAAAGACGTTGTCATCTTGACGCCAGTTCAACTGCGAAATTGCTGCTATTCCTGGCATTGACCGATTGGAAGCAAGATGTAGGTTTATATCAAACCTACATTATTTAAACGTTTTATAAAAGCAGGGCGTCTACTGTAATTGCTCGTGAATTTGGTTTAGGCGCGTCCGAAAAGCTAGCTTTTTGTTTTTATTGAGTGCTAAATCTTGGCAGCTTCAAAAGTAACTTCACTGCCTCATCATAAGCTTGCGCCTGGGAATTTTCTAGCGGCCGTTCGACATCTTTCCAAGCATCGGCGTCCCGTTTAGATAACGTCTCTAACGCTTTGATATGTCTCACCCCGGCTTCTTGCTTTTCCCTAATCGTTTCCTGTTTCTCTTGCTCTTCGGCCGCTTTAAATAACTGCTTGATAGTCTTTTGTGGCTGGCTTCCGAGTTGAGCCACAAGAATTAGTTCAGATAATTTATTTTTAATTTTAAGGGAAAGGTTCGCTTCTTCTTGAGCAAGCCGCAGCAAAAAGATAATAGAAGATGCGATCGCTATCGCTGCATCAACACGTTCAATATCCTGTTCGTGTACAAGATATTGAGTGAGGTGCTGGGAAATCGCTACAGATTGACGCCGATCGCGCGATCGCTCAATAACCTGCATTTAAACCAAAAATAGCGGATCGACCCTTAGCGGAACTCCTAGCGCCAGATGAACGGGGACGGTGGTTTCAACCAGCAGGGACAAGATGCAAGTTGACGGGACAAGGCTACAAATCCAATTGAAATCCTTGACTCCGCCCAAATTCGCAGTCCTTTATCAGATTAGATGGAATTGCTCTAGGGATATTTGAGCTTTTGCGCGTAAAATTTCCACCCTTATTTTTTATATTATTAAAGAATATTCGGAAACTTTTTTATAGTTTTGTCAATCTAAACAGGGCATGACTTTGGGAATTTATCAGCGGCTGGTCTTAAACTTGGTGAGTCCGACAATGTTAAGATACCCAAAGTTTGTCATCGTTCTGTTTTCAGCCCCCCAATAGGGTTATTTTATGGTATCTTCTGGAACTGCTCGACGCCTCGGTTTTACCTGCCTTGCTGGCCTACCTTTGACAGTGTCTTTGGCTCTGCTACAACCCGTGCAGGCTCAGAACCAAATGCCTGCTTTACCAGAAGACACCAGTCAAACACAACCAGACTTAACCGATCCCAACAATCTCCGCCCGATCGATCCGGACAGTGGCTTATTGAGTATGGCAGGAGGGAACCGTTTGCTGAGTGAGGCAGATAGTGCTGTATCTTCGCAAAACTATACTCTAGCCGCCAAGAAGCTCCAAGAGGCTCGTCAGGTTTTCAACCAGTTGTCCAATTTCTATCAACAACTGGGTTCTAGTTTTTCAGGAATTGATAATCGAGTTTACGAGAGCCAGCGCCGCAAGGCTGTAGAAGCTGCTCAACTTCGAGATCGGGCAACTTATCAGCTAGCGCTGGTACATCGCGCGCAAAATCAGCCGGATTTGGCAGTACCTTTGTTAATTCAGATTGTTCGCAGTCAGCAGCCGACACGGGATCTTGGCAAGAAAGCTTATCAGCAGCTGCTAGAAATTGGGTTCATCGATTCTCCTGATTCTGCACCGGCAAATTCTTCGAGCGATCGCTCCAATTCATCTTCCTCTGCACCTAAACGGTAGATTAGAATTAGCAACTTGAAGTGATACGGGAGTTTAAATGGTTAGCCCAGATCAGGTAGAGGCGATGATCAAAGCCAAAATGCCAGATGCCCAGATTCAAGTTCAGGATCTGACTGGCGGTGGCGACCATTACCAAGTGACAGTGGTTTCGTCGCAGTTTGAAGGCAAAAGGCTTGTACAACAGCACCAACTGGTTTACGGTGCAGTGCAGCAAGCGATGGCTACAGAAGCGATTCATGCTCTAGCACTGAAAACCTATACTCCCCAAGATTGGGAGGCTGCTACCAAGCGAGGTTGAACCTGAATAAAAATTGCGTTCTCGCGCACTGGCATTACACTAGAAAATAGAGGCATTCCAAGCAGAACTATGACGCCAGAACTAAAAGAGCGGATTGACAGCTTGCTCAAAGAGCATAAGATTGTGGTCTTTATGAAGGGCAATAAGCTGATGCCCCAGTGTGGTTTTTCTAACAATGTGGTACAAATTCTGAATACTTTGGGCGTACCCTACCACACGATTGATATTTTGGACGACTGGGAAATCCGGCAGGGAATTAAGGAATATTCTAATTGGCCTACCATTCCCCAAGTTTACGTTGATGGTCAGTTTGTTGGCGGCTCAGACATTCTGATTGAACTGTATCAAAAGGGCGAATTGCAGGAAATGGTTGAAGTTGCCTTAGCTTCCTAAAGCTTTGGGATACGAACTGAAAATTCCCTCCTAGTTCTTCAAATTAAGAATCTAGGAGGGAATTTTTACTGGGTTTAGGATAACTTGCGACTAAATTTAAAAGCTCATTCAAAAGCTGTGCAGCCTAAATCATCCTAAATAAAATTATTGACTGGACTAGGACGTAAACGATACTAAGGGCGATCGCTCTTTTTTCAAATTTTTCCTTATCGGCTGTATAAAAATTCCGAAGCTGCTGAACTTCAAAGATAAACAGCACCCGGAAGATCGCTGTTGTCTACCCAAACCCGATCCCTGTGGGCAATTTAACCACATTATCCACAGGCAACGATGGCAAGGCTGATGCTGATAGCCTCAGCTTGACCAAAGCAGCTAAC
The DNA here is from genome assembly GCF_039961875.1 of Trichocoleus sp. ST-U2. NCBI lineage: Bacteria > Bacillati > Cyanobacteriota > Cyanophyceae > Leptolyngbyales > Trichocoleusaceae > Trichocoleus > Trichocoleus sp. ST-U2. Next base: position 29,388 of record NZ_JAMPJY010000052.1, read on the forward strand.
CCGAACTAATAATAGTCCGATTTAGGTTGAGTCTGGGTCATGTCAAAGTTGGATGGATCGTAAATGTAACGGGTAACTTCTTCTTCTAAGCGGTGGATGAGAAAGGGTTCCAGAACGTTAGAATGACGCATAGCTGCGAGATAGCCATCTAAAAACAGCCGCAAATCATCGAAACGATAACCCCGATTCCACATTTCGACGAGGGCGTCGGTGAGTCTTTGGTAGTAGCGGATGGTTTGAGAGTCCTGTAGCATGGTCGGAAGTATCAGGTTTGAATTAGAAGTATAAGGGGTGAAGTCGCAAGAAGGAAACTTTCGCTCTAAGCGGTTAGCTTTGATTCTGGCAACTCATTAAGGGCGCTAGGCGCTAGGCGCTAGAAAACGCAAGCGTACTTCGGGTTTGCTTCAGTTAAGGCTAGTGTCTTAACCAGAACTACAGCGGTTTGGAGTTGCGGTGCGGAAACCGAAAACGAATGCACCCCAGTTTGGTGATGAAAGAACGCTTGGTTGTGTTCCTTGAAAATTAAGGGAATAACACCAAAACTCATCCCGCCGAGAGCAGCGAGTTGCGCGATCGCTCTCACTTTAGTTTCATCGTAGAAAACTTGATCCCCAACGTCATGCCCCTGTCGAGCGATTTGTGCCATCTTTTCCAGCAAGCACTGCCATTTAGTCGTTAGCTTGTTTAAACCGCCGGTTGACAAAGACTGTCCCTGTGGGAAGCATGATTTCAAGCTTTTGTCAATAAAATTCCGGTTTTTTAACCACATTTCCGATTACCAGGATAGATTTGCCTGTTGTCCCATGCCTGGTATATCCAAAACGCGATTTGTCTCATGCCTTGTGCCTCGCTCATGCCTTGTGCCTCGCTCAGTGGGTTTCTAGTAGGAAAGACATCCTGCTTGCTTTAGCTAGGTATACTAATTTGGTCATCGGAAGCTTTTGGCATGGCATTGTTCAGTAAACTTGACTAAACGTTACCCTTCGTTAACTTTCATTTTACTGACTGCTTGGTGAAATGGCAGCTTTGACTTCAGACTCGCCCTAAATCTGTAATATTTCTTTTAAAGTATTAAAAATATAAAACAAAAGTTTGAGTTTCAATAGATTTTTTTTAATTTCTCACTTTTAATTTTTAATTGTATAGCCTAGACCCCTCGTAGCCCTGGTTACAGAATCCTGACATAAGCTTTGTTAAGCTAAATCTCACCAGCTTGAAGGGAAGCATGCCACCGTGGGATCGATTTGCATTCAGATCATCGAGGGGAACCCGCACCTGCGATCGCTACTGGGCTGGCACTTACAGCAAGCAAGCTACTGGGTGTGTCAATCCGCTGGCGTTCATCAAGGTAGAGAAACGTTTTATACTCGCCAACCCGCACTCGTAATCCTTGATTCCGACCTGCCAGATGGCGATGGAATTGAATTTTGCCGATGGCTTCATCAACAGGGACAGGTACTCATCTTGATGCTGTCCGCCCGCAGTATGGAAGCCGATATTGTCGCTGGGTTAAAAGCGGGAGCCGACGATTATTTGACCAAGCCATTTGGGATGCAAGAATTTATGGCGCGGGTTGAGGCGCTAGTTCGCCGCGTTCGCGTCACAGCCGCACCGATATCCCTAGATTATGGCGACCTAAAAATAGACTTAGTGCAGCGCCGCGTCCGCTTCAAAGAAGAATTCATTGACCTGACGCCCCAAGAGTTCAGCCTGCTTTACGTTCTGGCACAGGCTGGAGGAGTAGCGCTGAGCCGTTCCGAACTACTGCGCCGCGCTTGGCCTGACGCTATCGATAATCCACGCACCATTGATACTCACGTCCTCTCCCTACGCAAGAAAATTGAAACCGATCCTCGACAACCCAGCATGATTCAAACTGTCCGCAACGTGGGCTATCGGTTCAATCCAGAGATTCTTAAGGGAGCAGAACCAGTTGCCTCAATAATTGAGAACGATTCCAAACCGCTCCCTGCTCATGCTACCCCTGCCATGCTAGGCGGACAGAACCGCCACCGCTAAGTATCAATTTTTAAGATAGAAGATAGATTTAAGATAAACTTTGCCACCCGCCTCAAATCCAAGGCACTTCAGTTGTCGGGTAGATTTTCGGGCGAGGTTCTGGGATTCCCTGACTCTGACGGATCGCTTCTTGACGACGAGCGATCGCCCACTGGCGCTGTCGCCACATCATAAAGCCAGTGATAAATAGAACGGTGGGGGTCAAGCCAACGAACACATACAAAATCCGCATTCCCAGCCCACCATAAATCCCAATGTGCAAAGTAAACAGCTCATTCATAATCCGGGTTCCTAAAGGTACTGTCAGCGCATTTTCCACCCGCAAGACCTTCCCGCTGTACTGGTCGAGATAGACACGGCTACGACCATCTGGGCGGATTTCCTGGGGCAATTTCTTCGTGACCCTGACGATTCCATCCGGTTTACTAGCAAGAGAAATGAAGGTGGTTTTGCCTTCTGGCAACGCCGCATCAGCTTTGGGCAAAATTTCTTTGAGTGTCAAAGGTGACTTGCCCACTTGAGGTGTGGACGTTAAGGGAGTAGGTTGTGGCGTCTGTGTTAGCCAGTAGACTGCTGGCTCTGTTTCCGCGTGAAAAATCATTGCGGCTCCTGTGGAAGCAATCAGGAGCAGAAACACAGCAGACACGATACCCCCGACCTTATGGAGGTCATAGTTGACCAGCTGCCAGGGAGCTTGCCACCTGATCTGGAAGCCGGAAAGGAGCCTTCTCCAACCAGACCATAAAATCATCCCAGAGACGCTCAGCAGCAACAGCAACAAGCCACAAATCCCAACGACTTTCTCGCCAACCTTGCCAGCGAGGAGAGAGAAGTGGATGTCATACACGAAAGTCATCAACGTGCGTCCCCACTGTTGTGTGCCGAGGATGGCTCCAGTGTAGGGGTTGACATAAGCGTAGATAAACTCATCCTTCTTTGATTCCATCCCCACCGTGTATACCGAGTCTGGCTTTCGCGGCAGATCGATATAAGACAGCGTCAAGTCTGGATAGGCTGAGCGGACGATCTGTAACGCTGAATCTGGGGATATGCGATCGCGCAGGCTCTCAGAAGCCGATTCGCCTTGCAGAGCAACCTGATGTAAATGAGAATTGAGAGCGCGCTCGATCTCTTCGTGAAAGACTAAAGCGCTTCCCGTCAATCCGATTACAAGTATCAGAAGACCGAATATTACACCCACATAGCGGTGCAGTATCAATGCAAGTTTGCGTAATTTCATCAGCAAGACTTCCTTTGAATTTTGTCTTCTGGCTTCCTCAGGGCGGGTTTAATCTAATACTTTTCAGTAAGGCTAGTTCCTCTCAAATAGAGCTGAACAAATAGAGAAACATAGTCCCCCTCAAAAAAGGGGGTTGGGAGGATCTCTGAACGATGAAACTTACTCATCGAAAAGTATTGAGCTTTAACCAGAATGGCGTTGAGGATACCAGATTAACCGCTTAGCCAGAGCCTAAAACATCAAAATTCCACCCCAAATGTCCCCAACAAAGTTAAAGGCGCTCCGGGGTAAACTAAGAAGCCCTGAGAATCGTAATATTTGATATCAAAGAGATTCTTGATATTCAGAGCAGCGCGGTAATTGTTCCGCCGATAGAAGATAGCGGCATCAGTTCTCAAATACGAAGGGATTTCGATGGTATTTGGAAGCTCCGCTTCCCGCGCACCCACGAAATATACTCCAGCTCCAAAACCTAACCCTTGCAAAGCACCTCTTTGGAATTCATAAGTCATCCACAAGCTAGCGCTATTATTTGGCGCGTTAACCAATTCGTCCCCTTCAGGAATGCTCTCATCTTTGCTAACAAAAGCATCCATGTGGGCATAAGATGCAATAACATTCCAACCGGGTCTAATTTCTCCCCTCACGTCCAATTCGATGCCTCGGCTCTTAACTTCTCCCGCTGCAATTGAGAAATCACTATCATTGGGATCTGCCGTGGCAACGTTTGTTTTCGTTATCTGGTAAGCTGCCAGCGTCGTGGACAATCTGCCATCTAAAAATTCGCCTTTAATTCCGGCTTCGTATTGGGTACCTCTTTCAGGCTCTATTAGCTGTCCGTTCGACGTAAAAGCAAAAATATTTGGTCGAAAAGAGCGGCTGTAACTGGCATAGAGTGAAATCGGTTCTATAGGCTGATAAACAATTCCAACACGGGGTGAAAAGGCTTCAAAGTAACGGCTGGATTTTTCAGCTTCGCTTCCATTCAAAGCGTCTGAAACATCTTCGATGTCAAGATCGACCGAATCAAATCGACCGCCAATCAGTAATTTCAGATTTGGCAACAATGTTATCTGGTCTTGTACATAGATACCTAACGTATTAGTGTTTTCTTCTCTGCCAAAGGCGTCACCGAAACTGTTTGGACGAGGAAACCCGTAAACTGGATTGTAAATATCAATTGAAGGGAAATTTGCTCTGCGTAATGTGTAGCCATTTCTAATTTTACTTAACTCAAGCCCAATGAGAAGTTGATGATTAATCGAGCCAGTATTAAATTTGCCTACCAAGTCTGTTTGCAGAGAATAATCTTCTCTGTTTTCATCAGAGTCATTATATCTTCGCCGTAAGGTGCGTCCATCTCCCTCTAATTGGAAGGTACGTGCTTGGACATTTTTACGCTCTGTATCAACGATTTGAGCTGAAAAAGCATTCCGGAGCCGCCAATTTTCGCTAAAACGGTGATCCAGAACATAACTAGCTTTATGGCTTCTATGGTTGTAACTGTCGTTGGATTCTCCTAAATAACGACTAATGGGAAGATCAAACATCGCAGTTAGCGGTGGAAAGGCTCGGTCGAAAGTTCGATCGAGATCCAGGTACTCATACTCCAGGGTTAAGGTAGTTTTATCGGTAATCTTGAAGCTTAAGACAGGTGCAACCACGAAAAGCTCGCTGTCTACGAAATCTCTAAAACTACCCGAATTCTCATAGGCAACATTCAATCGATACAATACATTTTTGTCAGGATCGAGGGGGCCAGAAATATCTATCGATGGGCGATAGAAGTCGTAACTTCCAGCCGTAAATGAAGCGGCATAATAAGGTTCGCTCAGCGGTTGCTTGGTGATGTAATTCACGACACCACCCGGTTCAATCTGACCATAAAGCACCGAAGCTGGCCCTTTGAGAACTTCGACTCGTTCGATGTTGGCGACATCCGTTAATGAGTAAAAACCGCCATCGCTGAAACCATTTCTCAAGTTACTGGAGATGGCAAATCCCCGGATGGTGTAGTTATCAGTAGCGCCTCCATAGCCCTCGCTCCGCACAACGCCGCTAACGTTGCGTGCGGCTTCTGTGATTCTTACGACTTGTTGATCTTCAATCACCTGCTGAGGGACAACCTGAATGGACTGGGGAACGTCGCGCAATGGTGTATCGGTTCGCGTGGCGGTTGTGGCGTCGATGACTCTATATCCGCCTTCTTGCTGACCCGTGACCACCAGTTCAATTTCTTCTGGCTCTTCAACTGAAGCATCTGCATCTGGTTGGGTTTCGTCAGCAGGCTCAGCCTCTGAGGGGGTCTGGGGGGACTCAGAAGGCTCAAAGTCAGCCGTCTCTGGCGTTTGGCTAGGAGGGGAAGCCTCAGCTGTCTCAGAGGCGGTTGTTAAGCTGAGTACCACTCCTTGCGGACTCGGCACGACTTCTGCGACTGGCAGTTCTGCGACGCCTTTGATCGTTACCCGAACACTGTTGCCATACAAGCGGTTTACGGTTAAAGAAGTTATGCCGAAAGCTGGGTTGTCCTGAGTAAACGTATCCCCTTCTGGAAGGCTTAGCTGGGCGTTAAGCAGGTCAATGAGCAGGGTTTGGTCATAGCTGGATGTGACCATTTGGGGCGCTGCTCCATTTGTCGTCTGCAAAATCACTTGCAAGCCGTCGGGCGTTGAGTTGAGTTGCACGCCTGTGACTACGACATCAGCTCGTACTGGCTGAGCCACTGTCATGACAACTGAGCCTGCGAGCAACAAGCCAGGAAGTAATTGCTGTAGTTTCATTCCGTTTCCACACACCTAATTTATGCACCCAGGTCTTGGTTAACAAGCCTGATTTTTATTGCAAGTAATTATCATTAGTGTGGTTAAGATAAAACGACGCCTGTGCAAAAGTCAAGTGGAAAAATTTAGAGGCATCGCCTAAGAGAAAGATTGACAAATGGCTATTTTTGGGCACTTGTTCTTCAGTAATTGGCTCAAGCTTAACTTCTTTAAACATTGGTTAAAGAAGTTAAGCAAGCGAATAATTGACAAAACCTGATAAAAGTGTTTTCTCTAATTAAGAAAGTTATTCAAGAAAGGCGAATTTAATCCACCAGCAGGCTGGTTTAGAGTGGAGAACGATTGCTTTTCGCCTTGTTAATAGATCCGATGGCTACAAAATATTGAGTCTTAGAGAAATCACGAGGGCGATCGCAGCCAATCTCTACACGCACCGACTCTACACGCGCCAACTCTACACGCGAAACTAGAGTGTCTGAAAAATCAGCGAAAAAACCCGAACACACTTAGTGACTCCTGAAGCGGCGGCGCGGGTCAAAAATCTATCACATCAAATTCAAAAAAACGCTGAGAGGCTGAGCGTCGCTCAGCCTCTCGATTTAGGCTATGGCTGAAGTTTTTTGATCAGCGCCAGTGCTTCTTTGGATTCATCTGGCTTGCCTTGCGTAGCGAAGAGTTCAGAGGCTTTCTGAAGGTCTTCAATCGCTTTATTATCTTCCTCTAGCTGAGCATAAGCGATTCCTCGCTGATAGTAAGCTTCTGCTTGATCGGGCTTTAGTTTGATAACTTCGCTGTAATCAGCGATCGCTCCGGCGTCGTCTTCTAACTCAGTCCGAGCTAGTCCTCGATTCAAATAAGCTTCATCATCCTTGGGATCGAGTTGCAGCACTTTGCTGTAGTCAGCGATCGCTTTCTCGTAGTCCTCTAGCTCAACAAGAGCTACGGCTCGGTTATAGTAAGCTTCCGTATCATTGGGATTTACTTCTAGCACCTTCGACAACAGATCGACAGCTGCCTTGTAGTCTCCCGCATCAAGTTTGTCCAAACCCTGTTGGAGCAGCGCCTCAGGATTCCCTTGGAGGCGGGGACTGCTGGGAGCAGGTGGTTTAATTTGAGGACTGGTAGACGCAGGCGGTTTAATTTGAGGACTGGTAGGAGCAGACGGTTTAATTTGGGGACTAGTAGGAGCGGGGGATGGTTTAATTTGAGGACTGGTAGGAGTGGGGGATGGTTTAGTTTGGGCACGAACTACAGGGTTCACTCCACCCACTCCGATAACAACTCCTAGAATTGCGATCGCTGTCTTGATGTTCATAAATCTACTTAGTGACGAGTGATTGGGTATTCAACAATCAGTTCAAGAGTCTATACCCACTCTGGTTGAGAGGCAATTATTCATTGTTCGTAGTAGCTGAACCCGATGATTCTGCCGAGGAAGGTGCAGCTCTCCGCCGCCGCGCCCGTGGAGCTTGTTGTGCCTGACTTGCTGAACCGGCTTCCAGACGCCGCTGCCGCCGCGCCCGTGGGGCTTGCCGTGACGGTCTAGAGGTCGAACTAGAGGCAGATTCGACCCGCCGCCGCCGTGCCCGTGGGGCTTGCTGGGACGGACTGGCAGCCGCAGATTCGACCCGCCGCCGAGAACGACGCGGCGTTTCTGAGGCACTCCTGGAAGAAGATGCTGTTTCCAGACGCCGCCGCCGACTAATCCGGCGTGTTTCCGAAGCACTCGTGGAAGAAGATGCTGTTTCCAGACGCCGCCGCCGACTAATCCGGCGTGTTTCCGAGGCACTTGTGGAAGAAGATGCTGTTTCCAGACGCCGCCGCCGACTAATCCGGCGTGTTTCCGAAGCACTCGTGGAAGAAGATGCTGTTTCCAAACGCCGCCGCCGACTAATCCGGCGTGTTTCCGAAGCACTCGTGGAAGAAGATGCTGTTTCCAAACGCCGCCGCCGCCGGGGAGTCGATGACTCCGAGCTACGGCTGGAAGATGCCGATTCTGTGCGACGACGTTCGCGAGAACGACGCGATCGCTCCGATCCTTCTAGCTGAAAATCAACTGAAGCCACAACCCCCTGTCGTCTACCAGAGGAAGAACTGAACTTCCAATTTCTTGCCGCTCTCACGGCAGCTTCATCAAGTTCGCTGCTACCGCTGGAACGCGAAAGCCGAACATTAGTGACATTTCCTTTGTCGTCAACATCAACACTGACCTTGGATGCGCCTTCGACGCCTTGCCGTCTCGCATTGCTTGGATAGTCGGGCTTGTCACATTTAACGCAACCGATTCGGCTCGATCCCGATCTCCTCGAAGGACGTTCTTCATCCCTCTCTCTCGGCTCAGTTCTTGGCTCGGTTCTTGGCTCAGTTCTCGGTTTGAAATTTTCCGGAACTATCGCTACATCCCTTCCGCTTCCCGGTTCTTTGCTGGTGCCAGTGCCACTACCCGTACTAGCGCCCCTACCGCTTCCTTGTCCTGAGCCTGTACCAGTGCCACTAACCGTACCAGCGCCTCTACCGTTTCCTTGTCCTGAGCCTTCAGTGCTACTACCTGTACCAGTGCCCCTACCGCTTCCTTGTCCTGAGCCTTCAGTGCTACTACCTGTACCAGAACCACTTCCTAGCAGACTTCCCGTTCCGGCAGCCACAGTAGAGCCGCCGATGGCACTGCTTTTATCAGTTTGGCTAGCGCTATTTCCTGCACTTTCTTGAGTTTGTCTGGAGCCGGTAATTCCTCTAACTAAATCTCTAAATCTTTCAGACGTTTGTTGCTGGAAAGAAGGACTCGCCTGTGTTGGAGCTGCTGGTTTGTCACTCTGTGGAGACGGCGCAACGGCAACCGAGCTAGACTGGGGAATCGGTTTCGAGTTACTGGCTCGATTGGGTTCCTCAGTGCGTTCCAAAGACGTCTTTTCTACTGGTTTGGGCGGCACGCTTGCCACTTGATCGGGAGCGACTCGTTGCTCGACTCGTTTGGGCGTTTGAGCGGGTCTGAACGGAGGTAAATTTACTGCAAGCGGCTGTCGCACTGGCTGCGGTACCACTTCAGGGCGTGTAGGCGCGGGTTGCGACGCTACTAGTGGAGAGGGAGCGATCGCTTTTGGTTCCGTGCGAGGTTGAGATGCTGGCGCAGCTGTACTGGTATTGGGTGTACTGCTTTGACTCGAACTCTCTGCTGCAACTGAACCTTCTTCCGATTCCTGCCTAGAACCCGTAAGTATGCGAGAACCTCCGGCTGCAACTGAACTTGCTGCCGATGGCATCTGCTCTTGTTGATCTTCTTTTGGTGTATCTTCCTCTGGTTCCAAAGCTTCAAGGCTCTCAGGATCGAGAACCACAACTTCCATTGGCTCTTCTGCAATAATGTCAGATGTTTTCACCCAACGATTGCTCATCGCCAATACTCCGATATGGAGCGCTAGGGAACCGATGAGGCTATAGGCAATAAAAGACCTCAGAGCCTCTTCTTCTTTTTCTCGCTGCTGAACAGCAACAGTTGACAAGCCCATATATTATTGCAAGTTATTTGCACTTGTTTGGTCAAGGTAAGATGCACTGAAGTAAATGTCAAGAGGGAGAACCAGGAAAATGGGCTGTCATCACCTTAGCCAAACCCTCTCCAAACCTTTCCTTGATAGGCTTCTCAACCTTTTCAACAGTTCCGTTAAAATTACTTAATAAAAATCATTATTCCCCAAGTTGTGGAGAACTGCTTGACATAGATTCTCATTAGGTTTAATTTCTCTTGAGAACTTCTATCAGCTTTAAGACTCAAGTAAGCTGGTAGGCTAAGCCTTGTTGAGTGCCCTAGAGAAACTTAGATGGGAATTAGTAATCTTTTTGCGGCGGGCGGCGTGGTCATGTGGCCACTCCTAGCATTTTCTATATTAGCGATCGCCCTAGTAATAGAGCGTTCAAGATTTTGGTATGGCATTAACCGACGGCAAGGTCGGGTTGTCCGAGACGTGATGAAGCTTTATCAGCACGATCCCGAAGCTGCTGTGCATCGGCTCAAGCAGAATGCTGACTTGCCGATTGCGCGAATCTTTTTGGCAGCATTGGAACTGGAACAACCCAATCCAGAAGAATTTCGATTAGCGTTGGAAAGTGAAGCGCAAGCAGAGTTACCGGGATTGAAGCGATTCAATGTGGTGTTTGAAACGATCATCGCCCTGTCCCCTCTGCTTGGGTTGCTGGGAACGGTTTTAGGATTGATTAACTCCTTTGCCTCGCTGACGCTAGGGAGCGTCGGAGGTAGCCAGACGGTCGGTGTTACAGCAGGGATTAGCGAAGCGTTAGTTTCCACTGCTACCGGGTTAATTGTGGCGATTTTTGCCCTCGTGTTTTCAAATGCCTTTCGAGGGTTCTATCAGAGGCAGATGGCACACATTCAAGAATACGGCGGTCAGTTAGAACTGTTGTACCGCCGCCGTTATGAAAAAGGAGAGCCTTCTTATGCGACTACCCGATGAGCCGGATATCCCAGTGCAGATTAACATCGTGCCGATGATCGATGTAATCTTCGCCATTTTGACCTTTTTCATCATGTCCACACTGTTTTTGACCCGTTCAGAAGGACTATCGGTAAATTTGCCGAAAGCAGCGACCGGACAATCTCAAAAATCGACACCCGTAACGGTGTCAATTGACGAAGAGGGAGAAATCGCACTGAACCGCCAGCCCGTTGATTTAGAGGAACTGGAAACCGGAGTGCGATCGCTAATTCCGTCTGAGCAAGAAACCCTTGTCGTGCTGAATGCTGATGAAGGAGTTAATCACGGTCAAGTCGTGGCGGTGATGGATCAGCTGCGTAAAGTTAAAGGTGCAAAATTAGCGATCGCTACGAAGAAATAATCCGTCCATTCGGTAAAAGATTATTTGTTACGTCTAATGTGAATTAGACAAAGGAACGGGAGAGATTGAGAATCAAAGTACCACCCATGAAACTCATCTCTCCGATGACTAGCATAGACTTTCCTAACTTGATGATTGTCGT
>NZ_JAMPJY010000053.1:0-40134 GCF_039961875.1 Trichocoleus sp. ST-U2
GTATTTCATTAGCTTTACTTATGAATTACCAGGGGTGAGCGTAGAAGACAGGTGAGCGAGCGCATAATTTCAGACCTCATATTACCCCAGCGACGACTTTTGCAAGAGGTCTAATGATTCCCGGTTATTTAGTCTTAATTCCTAACGAGATGCTTTCCACCCGTCCAAAAGATTTGGTCGTTCTACAGACGCTGGGAAGAGTTGTTTGAAGGCAGCCTGTCTGAGATCTGGCTTTTCGGGGGTCATATTCCACAAGCTTTCATAGAAGAAGAATGACATCCCGGCAAATCCGCGCTGACGAACCGCTGCAACTTGCTCCTGAATTTGTGCAGCCTTAACCGGGTGAGGTTTCACGCCGCTGAGAATGCCGATGGCGACGGGGATATGGCGCTTTGCTGCTTTGACTTCTGGGCGCTCTAATTCCCCAATGAAGCGGCTCAGATCATCTCGATAGATTTGGACGATCAGTTCCTCAATCAGCCCCTGCTGTTCCCACTTCTGCCAGTCGGCTAGAAAGGAGTTGTAAGAGAATTCTTGGGGATTGGGAGAAAGGGCAAAAATAACGTTGGGTTTGCGGTCTTTGACGGCCTTGAACAACTGTTTCAGATAGGCAGTAATTTTGTCAGCCCGCCAGCGTATCCATTGAAGATCTTGGGCGTTCGCGGGAGGAGATTTCCCACCGTTTTCTTTCTTGTACAGTTCGACGGTAAAGGCGTCGTAGCCAAAATCGGCGGGAAAGCCGAAGTGGTCATCGAATTGAATGCCGTCAACATCGTATTTGCTAACAATTTCGACGACTAAATCTTGGATAAAATTCTGCACTTCGGGACGCATTGGATTCAGCCAAACTCGGTTATGCGTTCCTTCTTTCCAAGTTTGAGAACCGTCGCGTTTTTTGAGTAGCCATTCGGGGTGGCGTTTGGCGAGGTCAGAATCAGCGGGTGCCATGAAGCCGAATTCAAACCAGGGGATGACTCCCATGCCTTTTTGATGTCCCTGGTCTATGATTTCTTTGAGGATATCTCGTCCTTGTAAGCCTGGGGTGGGATCGAGCGATCGCCCGGTGACTTTTTGGGCTACCGCACTGGGATATAAGGTGTAACCCCAGTTCCAAACGGTGGGATAAACGGTGTTGAAATTTAGCTCATCAAGGCGTTGCAGGGCTTTGCTCAGGCGATCGCGCTCAAACAACACGTCACTATCAATATTCGTCAGCCACACCCCCCGAATCTCTTCGGACTGCGCGGTTGGTGGCGTCCCAGCGCTAACAATGTATTGGGAAGGGACTAATCCAGCAGTTCCGGTGGCTTGACACAAGAAAGCTGCAACTTCTGCACGACTGGCTAGCTGATTGGGATTGAGTGTCTTGACGTTGGGGTAATTGACCACGATTTGTTTTTCGGTCGCAGCAGCAATCGCATTCCGCGCATAGCTAGGAATTGCCGTTGCATCGGTAAATGCCCCAGACAACGTGCTACTCACCGCCTGAGTGGGGGAATACTTCAAACCACTCGCCAAAGATACCAACGCTTGCGATCGCGGGATTTTTTCGTTCGGTTTGAACACCCCACCCGGATAACCCGACATAAATCCCTTTTGATAGGCTTTACGAATTGCATCTACCGCCCAGGAATTTGCTGGGATATCCGCAAACTGACCGCCGCTACGAACGTCCGCTGTATTGGGGAAAGCTTTGCCAACCATCGCGGCAAACTCACCCCTGGTTACGGGTGCCTTTGGTCGAAAACTTCCATCCGGGTAGCCACTAATAATCTGCTTTTGTGCCAACTGTTCTATACAGGGTTGCGCCCAAAGTCCTTCCACATCGAAAAATTTTGTCTGAGCAAATGCGGCAGGGTTTACGAGCGTCATGGTGAAGCTAAAGGCAACCAGGAAGACAAACCAAGCTTGACGCCCAAAGGCACGGCTAAACCAAACTAGCCCGTCTGCGAAGCTCGTAAAAAGTCGTTTGACAGCGTATTTCAATCTCTACCTCAATCAGGGTGTACGAAAACTTCCCCAAATATTATGGAACCACAAATCATGACTTGGGCATTTCGGCAAAGGTTGCAGCAAGTTGACTGGGTAAAGGTCTTGGTGTCATGGAAATCAGTGGTCATCGAAAATCGCGATCGCTCCCTTTAAGGATGCTGCAAGTGCAACCAGCATACAAGTTTTGAAGTGGCTGATGATTGAAAGGATGGCGGGGTAGGTCTTGTACCTGCCCTTCTCAATACCTGGGTATCCGCAAAATGTACCCTACATCGTCCGGCAATTAGGCAGCGTTAAACTTTTTGACTGGTTAGTAGAAACAAGGGGAAATGTCTTCAGGGACGAGAGTAAAATTGGAGTAATAATCGCACGATACCGGGTTCATTAATAGGATTGGTTTTAGCGATCGCGATCGCATCTTATTTCCATCTCAAGGTGCCCACAATTGGAGCCATTCCCCAATCCTTGCCGATGCCGAAAGGGATTCCCTACTGGAATGATTTTGGATGAATTCGAGAACCGATCGATCCGGCTTTGGTACTCGCAGCACTCGGCAGGATCGAGTCTTTATTATCAGCAGTCGTGGCGGATGGGATGACCGTGAGTGAAAAACACAATAGCGATCGCGAACTCATTGGTCAAGGCTTAGTGAATATCATCGTTCCCTTCTTTGGGGGAATTCCGGCTACCGGCGCGATCGCCCGTACCGTCATCAATGTCCATTCTGGTGGGAAAACCCGTCTTTCAGGGGAACAGAAGCCTTCTTGAAGTAGAGGCGCGATCACTTCGTTGACGTTCAAATGTGGAAGGGCGCTCGCTTAATTTACTAACTTTTGCGTATTCGCATCTACTATAAGTCTGGGTTTGGCTAAGAAAGCTGAAGATTACTTAATAAATCCCCCAAAGCTGCTGTCTCCTCTGCTACAGTTTTCATTTATACAGCCAAGAAAAAAGCAGATGTGTTTCTAAATCGCTCAAAAAGAGCCGAGTCTGCTGCTGTTGCTTTGTCAGCAATTTTTCATTCTTTCGGTAGTTTCATCAGGTAGGTGTGCAATGTTTGCATAGCGGCAATCAATCCTTATGGATTTTCTGCATAAAGCTCTTTCACTTAGACACAAGCTGTAGGTGGTTTCAAAAATTAGAGTTGCGGCTTTTCATAAAATACGTAAGGTCTAGGACATTCGTATGCCGCCAACATCCAGCAAAGTAAGAGCGCTCTTAGCACATCGTAGTGTTGTCCGATCGAGCCGTTGGCATTCTATGTTCAGAGCCAGCACTTATGACTTTAAGAACTATAACGATATGTTAAGTTTTATTACATTTTATTCCTTGTTAAGGGAAAAGCCGAATGCCCCTGTGTAGCAAATAACCGGGTGTACGCATACATTCAACAACCCCTATAGGACTCTCAATCCAAGCTCAGCACTGTTCTAGCTACCTTTGGACAGGCAAGCTGAGATCACTTAAATTAAGTGATAGAGATCACGAAGCGAAAAGATAGCAGTCATTGTCCTGTTAGGACGCGATCGACCGAACGCTCCCAAAATCACCCGATATAAGGAAGCAAAAAGAAACTTAGATTGAAAAAATGTTAATTAAACTCCCTTTGGTACTCGCCATGACTGACCTTTATGATTCAGAAGATGTTCAGGCAAACCACAAGCGATCGCTCAGAAGACTCGCCAAGGCGATCGCGCTTTCTCAAGGTGAGTTCTCGCTGATTTTGGTGTCTTGTAACTATCCCCAGTTACAAGAGCAAATGGCAAAGCTGCTAAAAGAAATCTCCACGGTCGAAATTCAAGAACTCGTCCTGCATCCTTCGGTAAAGACGCTTTATACAACGATTCAAAAAACAATTGAAGATCGGCAGCCGCAAGCCTTGATGGTCTTCGGTCTAGAATCTGTGGTGGACATTAATCAAGTACTTACATCGACGAACCTCGTCCGGAATCAGTTCCGCAAGCAGTTCGCTTTTCCGCTAGTGTTGTGGGTGAGCGATGAAATTCTGCAAAAGCTGACTCGGATGGCACCAGATTTTAAAAACTGGGCGACCACCGCCATTCGATTTGAGGTTCCCAACAATCAGTCGATAGAGTGGACAGCCATCACCGCTTGAAAGAGGAGCATCCTGCAAGATGACTAACGCGCTGACAGTCTCTAGGATGACATGATCTATCTAGCCAGAACTGTATAGGCGTCATTAAATAGTCACTGGTGACTCCACATAAATTGTTGGTTCCTGCATCTTAAACTCTATGCCATACTCTATCAGATGCTTAGAGATTTTTTCGTTCGCCAATTCCAGTAGATGCTTTCGCAATTGAATCGAGTTTTCGCTGGAACCCAGAATAAAAAACGTTACTCTCGCTCTTGTTGTTTGCTTTTCTGCATTATTCATTAACGTAATATTTGTACTACCTGGATCGATCCCGAACACAGAGTCTGTACTCTGATTAATGACTTGCTGTACTAGCGCCTGTTCCCGATCTTCTAGTAACTGAAAAAAATCTAGATAAAGTAAAACCATTACTTTCTTGCCCATCGTCACATTCTCAATTTCTAAATTTGCCAATGTGGAATTGGGCACAATATATAACGTACTTTTAGCCGCCGTGCGAATCTTAGTAGAGCGCAAACCAATCGATTCAACGCGACCAAACAAACCTCCGGGTACATTGCCAATTGAAGGCAGACGAATATAATCCCCAGGAACAAAAGGGCGATCTAAATACAAAACAATCGTCCCTAAAAGCTGCTCTAGAGTCTTTTGAGCCGCAAACGCCACCGCCAATCCACCAATGCCTAAACTTGCCATCAAGCCAACTAAATTGAATTGCTGACTTTGGGCAAAAGCCAGAATGGCGATGAAGCCAATCGCAACATTTACTAAAGTCTCAATTACCAAAATCAGTTCATCAAAATCTCGACTAAATTTCCCAAGTATATCAATTCCATAAATTCGGATAAACTGCCGAAACAACCGGGATATTAACCAAGCTACGCTAA
Organism: Trichocoleus sp. ST-U2; assembly: GCF_039961875.1. Classification (NCBI taxonomy): domain Bacteria; kingdom Bacillati; phylum Cyanobacteriota; class Cyanophyceae; order Leptolyngbyales; family Trichocoleusaceae; genus Trichocoleus; species Trichocoleus sp. ST-U2. The sequence continues at coordinate 4,999 of NZ_JAMPJY010000053.1, forward strand.
TAATGACAGCTAAATCTACAAAAGGTTTGATTAATTTATAAAGGGATTGATAATCTTCAATCCAGGTTAGAGAAAGAGAGATAAGAATAAATGTACCCGCCACTCTAAACAAGTGTTTGCTTGGCTCGATTAAGTCTTCATAAATACTCGTTACTTTCTCCGATGCAAAGCGGCGGACGATTAATTTGCTGATCCCAGGTGTGTATCGTCCCAATAGCAAAGACAGGAGGACAAACAGCAAGAAAATAAGGGGTTTGGAAATATCAATTTGAAGAACCTGATAACGAATATCGGCAAGGTTTAGATTAGATAGTAATGGGTGAATCCACATAAATTGTTGGTTCTTCAATGTCGAAGACAATCCCGTAATATTTCAATTTATCTGTAATATTTTGACTCGCAATATCGAGGAGTTGACGCCGCAATCCCATCGACACTTCGCTAGAACCTAAGATAAAAAAAGTGATTTGTGCTTGCGTTTTGCTCTCGCTATCCTTGCTCAAATCTTTAAATGTAACTTCGGTGTTGCGCGAGTCGATTCCAAAAATATCCTCTGTACTGTCTAAGATGACTTGACGAATTAAGGCACGTTCTTCGTTCTGAATTTTTCGGTCGAAGTTTAAGTAGATGAGAGCCATAACTTTCTTGGCACCCGAAAAATTCTCAATATTCACCTGGGTTAAGGAACTATTCGGTACGATTACCAATGTTCCTTTGCCAGAGGTGCGAATTCTGGTGGAACGCCAGCCAATTGACTCAACTCTGCCAAAAATCCCATCTGGCAAGCCAATATAGTCATCGACAACAAAGGGACGATCGAGATAAATGACAATGCCTCCTAATACTTGTTCCAAAGTTTTTTGGGCAGCAAAGGCAACAGCTAAGCCGCCAATCCCTAAACTGGCTACTAAACCAAAAATATTAATTTTATGAGTTTCGGCAAAAATAACGATAATCAAAAATACAATAATGAAATTAGCAATTAATTTAGCCAGAATTAGCAGTTCGCTATTGATTTTACGTCCGCTGTTGATGGCAGCATCTAAGAGATAGATATCAAAAACCTGCTTAAACAGGCGAGAACCCAACCAACAGGCAGCGATCGCGAGAGATAAACTAACTGCAAATTCGATTAAACCCGACTGAAAAAAAGCCGGGATTAAGTGTATGGCAGTGTCAGCGATCGCTAGCCCAATGACAACTCCCAATAAACCCTCATAAGGCTTAACGACTTTTTGATAGGCTTCAAGAGCCTGGGAAGAAACTAATTGCACAACTTCTGAGAATTCTGGTAATTCTTCCACTTTATTACAGCAGAATGGAAATTGATAAGCTTTTCATTTAACCCGAATCTCAAGGCAAGATGTCTGAAACGTTTGTGCAGGGGGGAACAATCGCCGCGATCGCTACCGCTGTTGTTCCCCAGCAGGGGAGTGTGGGGATTGTGCGCGTATCGGGAGCGGAAGCGATCGCGATCGCGCGTACCCTCTTCCACGCACCAGGGAAGCAGCAGTGGGAATCTCACCGCATCCTCTACGGATATGTGCGCCATCCCCAGACGCATGATGTGGTAGATGAAGCACTGTTGTTGATGATGCAAGCGCCTCGCTCCTACACCCGCGAAGATGTGGTAGAGTTCCACTGCCACGGCGGAATTATGCCAGTGCAGCAGGTATTGCAGCTGTGTTTGGAGGCGGGGGCAAAATTAGCACAGCCGGGAGAGTTTACCCTGCGGGCGTTTCTGAATGGGCGTTTGGATTTGACGCAGGCGGAGAGTATTTCCGATCTCGTGGGAGCGAAATCGCCTCAAGCGGCTCAATCAGCGCTTGCCGGGTTGCAAGGGAAGTTGCAAAAGCCGATTCGCTCCCTGCGTACCACTTGCCTCGACATCTTGGCAGAAATTGAAGCCCGAATCGACTTTGAGGAAGACTTGCCACCGTTGGATGAGGCGGATATCATCGCCCAAATCGAGCAGATATTGGCAGAAACTACAAAAATCTTGGCAACTGCCGCACAAGGCGAACTCCTCCGCACTGGCTTAAAAGTGGCAATTGTCGGGCGTCCCAACGTCGGGAAATCGAGTTTGCTGAATGCTTGGAGTCGGAGCGATCGCGCCATCGTCACCGACCTTCCCGGCACCACTCGCGACGTTGTAGAATCGGCTCTGGTCGTCGGTGGAATTCCCGTGCAAGTGCTAGACACTGCCGGGATTCGGGATACTGCTGATGTGGTGGAAAAGATTGGGGTTGAGCGATCGCGCGATGCCGCTCAAGCCGCTGACTTGGTACTACTCACCATTGATGCCCAAGCCGGTTGGACGCCCGCTGATGGAGAAATCTACGAACAGGTACAACACCGCCCCCTCATTTTAGTGATTAACAAAGTTGACCTGGTTGGGGAGATTCCAGAATTTTCCCTCCCAGACACTATTCACCGGGTTGTACCCACCGCAGCCGCCCATAACCAAGGCATTGACGCCCTAGAAGAAGCCATTTTGGATGCCGTACACACCAGCAACCTCAAGGCAGCCGACTTGGATTTAGCGATTAACCAGCGGCAAGCAGCGGCGCTAACGAGGGCTAAAACTTCTTTGGAACAAGTGCTGGCTACGATTACCGATCAACTCCCTCTCGACTTCTGGACAATTGACTTGCGGGGTGCCATTCAAGCTTTAGGAGAAATCACCGGAGAGGAAGTCACAGAATCGGTTCTCGATCGCATTTTTAGCCGATTTTGTATTGGGAAATAGGTAATGAGTTTTTCAGAAGTCTCTATTACCAAAATGCATTATTCTGTAGCCCCCGTAGGTAGGGCTAATTGTTTGTATAGCCCCATTCAAGCTGAGGGCATAATCACAATACAAACAATTTAATATTATGCACAAGCACAAGCAAAACTCAGGAAAATCTACCTCTTCTAACCAGCGCCAAGCGATTCGGAAAGGATACGAACAATATAGCGTCCAAGGTTTCTACGAACAATTTGGAGATGAATACCGAAATCCTCAAGAATCCGCCATTCAAAAAGTTTTGCAACTTGCAGCCAGTCAGTGGCAGCTAGATTTTCACAAAGTATTAGACTTAGCTTGTGGCAGCGGCGAAGTAACTTTAGCGCTGCAAAGTTTAGGATGTACCAACATTGATGGCATCGATCCCTATACCTACAACGCCTATTTAAATCGCACGGGTAAAGAAGCTGAACCCTATACTTTTGAGGACATTGCCTCTGGAATTCTCAACAACCGGCATTATAGTTTGATTGTGTGCAGCTTTGCGATGCATTTGCTGCCAGAGTCACGTTTGCCGATCGTCGTTTACCAACTAGGTCTAATTGCCCATTCAATGATAATTATTACCCCAAACAAGCGACCTCACTTGAAGCCAGAATGGGGATGGCTTTGCTTAGACGAAATTATGTGTAACCGCGTGCGATCGCGGCTTTATCAGCGAACTTATGGACGAGGAGAGTAAGGCATTGCTCACCCTCTGCCCAACTTAGTTCCTCACACTTGTTTCTCGCAGCAATTGTTTAACGGTTCCGACTAGCTCGTGGGGTTCAAAAGGTTTAGAAATATAGGCATCTGCGCCTTGCTTCATTCCCCAGTAGCGATCGAATTCTTCCCGTTTGGCTGAACACATCACCACAGCTACCTTCTGGGTTTTGGAGTCGGCTCTAATTTTACGGCAAACTTCGTAGCCATTCATCCGGGGTAGCACAATATCTAGCACCACTAAATCCGGACAATTGCCCTCCATTTGCTCCAGCGCTTCGACACCGTCACAAGCCACAGTAACACTCAGCCCGCTCTCTTGAAGGAGGCGTGAGATCATCTCCCGTTGCGTGTGACTGTCTTCCACCACCAGAACTGTAGTCATAACTCCTACCTACTTACGAGGTTCAAATGTTCGCGGGAAAAAAATCAGCGCACCCCAAGTCGAATTGCCTTTGGTTAGATAAAACTTATCTACTTCCGCTCATTTTCGCTTATGAGTCTAAAAATTGTTTACGTAAATACACGTAATTTTTCCGGTTTCTTTCCGTTATATTTTAAGCGATCGCTCTGAAATCCGATGATCAATCAACGGACATCTTTGCTTAATCTTCAAAGTTCCTCCGAGTTTTTCCAGAAAAGCTGTAAAGATTATGTAAATATCCGTCTAAATACGGAGAAGCCAAATTCCGGTCAACATCCTTATACGTAAGCATACAGAGTCGTGTTTGGGTTCCGATTTTTATTCAACTCTATGTATCGGTTATAACTAATAATTTTCAATTCATGGAAGGAAAACTGCGATCGCGGCTGAACCGTCGTCGGTTTCTACTTGGCTGTACCCTGACTGGAGGCGGGATCGTTGCCGCAGATTTATTATCAAAATCTGGACAAGCACAAGTCGCTGCCCCTGCTATTGTGACATCGGATAAGATGCGTCCGCAAATCCCGTTTGGGGTTGCTAGCGGCGACATCACAGGTAACAGCGCCGTCGTATGGAGCCGTTGTAATCGCCCTGGACGCATGATTGTGAAATATTCGATATACCGAGTCATTCCGGAATGTGCAGCGGGTCCCACAACCCGCTGCCCTGGAAAACAGCGATTTCACAGCACGGATTTACCTGGCTGACTTGCCATTAGGTCAGCAGATATTCTACCGAGTCCCCTTCTAAGATTATCTGATATCAACATCTACAGCGCCCCCGCACAAGGCAGTTTCCGCACTACAAAAGTCGTATATCCGCTCTATATTTTCTCTTCCAGACTGCTCCTGGAACAGAGAATAAGTCGATCAGTCCGCAAGTACGCCGCTACGCTAACAGTATCTAGCACTTTTAGGACTTACGCAAAAACTCTCTCAAACTCTTATTCCTTCGTGCCTAAGCGCTAACGCGCAGGCTCCGCAAACGCGGTTCATTTTTCCGTTACTCGTGCGTAAGTCCTGACTTTTTAAGAAACTTCCCGCTCCATCAGCTGATTAAAGCGTTCTACGCCTTCTTTGTATCGCTGACCTTCATATCCCATGACTTTCTTGATAATCCACTCCTTGTGTTTTCCGTCTTCCAGAAGTAACGGGATCGCCAGAAGAAAAACTTCATCTTCTTGGATAAAGCGCTTAAACCAATTACACGTATCAGAGAAGCTACGTTCATGGTAATTGTAGACTTCCCCTAATATTGCCTTGAACGATAAACTGCCAATTTTTTCCGACTCTCGCCCTAGTAAAATTGAGTCTTCCGACCTCAGATGAGACTTCAATTGAGCTAACTTGTGAGAGTTGATCAGCTGCTTTCGCAAAGTGGAGAGAATGCCTGTACGAATGTGGGGAAATTTGCGATACAGGTAATCGGAGACAGCAGCATTGATGATCCCGTCGCCCAAAAATTCTAACTGTTTATTCGGCTGCTTACGCTCCTTCAAGTTCTGAAGATGATGCTCCAGAACCGGAGCGATTAAGTGCTTGACGATCCATTTCTGCGTCTGCGAGAAACGACGATCGAGGTACATTGCACCTAATAACGCTTCACATGCATCTTTAAAGGGGTTATTCACCTTCTGGCGCAGCAGGTTCCAGTCTTCACCCGAACCCAGCAACAGGTCTTCTCCTAACCCTAATTGGAACCAAAGCTTGGTCAGCCTTTCTCCCTCAACGAGCTTGTCTTGCAAAACTGAAAATTTGCTGACCTCTAGATAGGGGCAGCGTTCGTAAAGGTAGTCAGCAACCACGAAGTTGAGAATCGCCTTGCCGAGGAATTCTAACCGCTGATTGTCTTGCCCAGATTCGCCGATTTGGGTGGCAAAGGAGGTGTGGGTTAGGGCGAGGCGGAGTAGGTTCTTGTCTTTGAAACGGAGGCCAATTTTATTTTCGACCGTTTCCGGGTTCCATGCCATCTTCTTTTTCCTCTATGAAATGCCTAATTAACGAAGGCAAAAGGAAAAAGAAATTTTAGATTTGAGATTGAAAAAATCAATGGGCAATCTTAAAATTTACAACGATTTTTTCTTTTTCCTTTTGCCTTTTACTTGCCTTTATCTCGGACGCCCTAAGGTGGTGATGTACACAACCGCTTCATCAGCAGGGATACCCAAGACTTCATTCACCTGGTTATCAAAGAAGCCGCCGATGCCGCTGACGCCTAGACCAAGGTGAATGGCGGCTAAATTCAGCCGTTGCCCTAAATGACCGGCATCCATGTGTAAATAACGATAAACGCGATCGCCATACTGCGCCACTGCTGTTTTCAAATCTGCTGTGTGGAATAGCACCGCTCCCGCATCTCTACCCAAATCTTGCCCCAGGCACAGATAGTGCAATTCCTGGCGGAAATTTTTAAAGCGGATTTGCCGCAATTCCTGAGCTTTCGGTGCGTAATAGTAGCAGCCTTCCTCCAGTCCTTCTACCCCAGACACGGCGATAAAGGTTTCGATTAAATTTAAATCAAAATAGTCTGGAGAGCTATCTAAACCTTGGTCGATGTAGTGCTGGGGTTGGTAGGTGAAATCTAATAAAGCTTTCAGTTCCTCTAGAGTTAGATCTTCCCCCGTGTAGGCACGAGTCGAGCGCCGCTTGAGAATGGTTGTTTCCAAGTCGTGCAAATTTGCTGCCCAATCAATTGGCGTCGTGACGGTTGAAACCTTGAGACAGAAAGGAAAGTTGTATTTATCATCGGGAGTTGGCGGTTGCAGGACATCTTGTGAGATGGGCGTTTTGCCCGTTATCTGCTGGGTTTCCTCAATCTGCGTTGCTTGGTGGCAGTAGCCGAGCAATTCACCATCGGGGATATTAGGATAGTCCGTTTGGGTGACAGAGGGCAATGCAGTTGGGCTGAGGGGCAAGTTTTGTTTCACATCCAGCAAGTCTGCCAGAGCGATCGCGCAAATTGCTCCTTCCTCCTTTGGATCGAGGTAAAGTAACTCATTCACTGCCCGATCCGCAAACCCCCCAATTAAGTGAGGGCGGTAGTCATTCAAGGCACTCGCCAGCTCAATATTGCCCAGCAGATGCCCCGTATCCAAAAAAATCCGCCGATAAGCTCGGTCTTGATAGCGCCAAGCAGAACGGTAGAAGACGGCTGTGGTGACGAGGCACAATTGGGTACTATCTAACACCGGATGCCAAAAACAAGCTGTTTGCAGCGCTTTCCAGGCATCACTTTCCCAAAAATGAATTAAAGAATGGCTCTGAGGCTGATAGTTATAGAGTCCGGGTGGTAAAAGCGGCGTCCCACGGGAAATTAAATAAATCTCCGCGGGGTACAATCCCCCGGCGGAGGGGGCTGCCCGCAGATACATCGGATTTCCCATTGTCATTACTTTAGCCGTCAAGCCATAGCTGCAAAACAGCAGCCGCGACAGGCGACGCCATGCTTGGGTTTTTTCGCCCTCATCGACTAACGCCTCTGGTATTTCTGTTAAATAGGGCTTCAGGTCATAGGTTGAGCCAATTTTGTAGTCTTTAAAAGGCACTGGTTGACGCTCCCAGTCCAGCCCCTGGCTCTTAGAGGCGAGCGTCTGGGGATCGTATTTAGTCCGCTCGTGATAGTGCTGAGCAATTGATACTCGCAATTCTGGCATACAGCTGTCTAGCAACGCTTCCGCTTCGCCTTCCATCTTGCCATCCCCAGCAGCAAACGTGTCGTACCGTTAAGTACAAATAAATCTGTGTCGTTCTGGATTCGTCCTGTTTTAACGGTCTTTCGGGGCGAATAGCAGTTTCCCCAATTCTTAAAATTAAGATTGACAAACCCGCAGATTAACCGGCGTGCGGGGGTTCGGACGGTTGAGGGGCTGATTGCGATCGCGGATGCTTGAAGCGGTGATAGCCAACGGGAACCGCCACTAACACCAGCAAAAACGGGCTGAAAACTGCTAACCAAATCGCCAACCGGATCAAGCTGGTGGTGAGTTCGCCCAAAGAGTGCGTTGCCTGGTTCCAGGTTTCCCGAACGTCTGAACCTAAAGGTCGCGCTGGGGGAATACCTGCAACAGCTTCTTCCAAAGTTAGGGTAATGGTAGAGTAAGCGACTCGGCTGCGTAAGCTTTTCAATTGTGCATCTAGCTGTTCGATATTTTGCCGCACGTTGCTGAGTTCGTTAGCAACTTTCAAGACATCCCCCACGGAGCCGGAGCGTTCCATAATTTTGAGTAAGGTGCTTTCCTGTTTCCGCAGGTTCCGCAGTCGGGCTTCGTTATCCACGAGTTGATCGGTAACATCTTCAGCGGTGAGGGTGCGGCGCTGTACGGTTCCCAGTTTTGCCAAGAAATCGAGACTGGTTTCGAGCTGCTCTTGAGGAACCCGAATTTGCATGGATGCAGTGTGACGGGCGTTTTCGTCTTTGGGTTTTTGCTCTTGGAATTTTAGTAAGTCCCCCTGCTGTTGTTTAACAATTTTGGAGGCGATTTCAGTGCTTTTTTCGATGGAGTTGACACTCACCGATAGTTCGGCATTTTTGATCAATTGGGGGCGCTGGCGAGGCACCTGAGCCTTCGCCCCAGCAGGGCTTGCTATGTCTTGGGAGCGAACGGCTCCGGCTTCGGCTGCTGAATTTGCCATTGGCTCTGAATTTGGGGCGGTAGGCGCGAGTTGCGCCAGTTGTGTCTTTTGTTCAAAAGAAGAGGCACAACTGGTTAAAACGATGCCTCCCAGCAAGGCGCTTAAGAATAAAGAAGGTTTTAGCTTTGGATGAAGTGAGCCGTTCATTGCATAACCCCCAATTTAGTTATTGCCAGTATGCCTTACTGAAAAAAGGGGCACGCTGATTGTTGCGGTTTATGCAACACAGGGTGTTGCGGTGATAGGAAAGGGCGACGATACTTTCTCTAATCCGATGAGCGCGATCGCATCTAACGGCTTCCCTAAGCTAGATACGTGCTTTGTTAATTTACTTCACACTAGATCGAGAATTCGAGGAAAAAAGGACTGTTTTTCGTGATTGCTAACTTAGTTGAAAATGGTTGGGAAGTCATTTATCATCGCGCCCATGCCTTGCTAGCTGCTCAAATAGCGGGTCACTGGCACCAAAAAGATCGCCCAGAACGCTTGATCGAGACGGTGGCGGCAATTTCCCATCACGACGACTTAGAACGCGAGTGGGAAGGAAATCACCTCACCGAAGCGGGGGCACCCTTGGACTTTACCCTCGACAAGAAAACGGATCTCAAAAAGCTGGCTACACTGACGCAGAATTCCCGTTACCGAGGACGCTGGGTAGCTTTGTTGATTTCGATGCATACCAGCTTTCTCAATGAAGGGAAACGGGGAGAGTCGCCAGAATTGGACAAATTTCTGGATGAGCAAAAAGAGCATCAAAAGCAATGGATTAAGGGGTTGAAGATTACCCAAAAGGAAGCCGATAAAGCTTATGCATTTATGCAATGGTGCGATCGCTTCTCACTCATCCTCTGCAATCACGAGTTGCCTGCTGGTGAGCGGGCTTTGGAAATCAGCAAGGGGCCAGACGGAAAGCGCTATGATGTGGTGCAGCGTAGCGATGGGAATCTCACCGTGAAACCTTGGCCTTTTGAAGAGGAAAAGTTTACGGTAAATGTGGAAGCGTGCTATCTCAGCCAAGTGAAATTCGACTCAAATGATGAACTCACGCACGCACTTCAAGAAGCACCGATCGACCTTTTAGAGTGGACGTTAGTGAAGTCTTGACGAATGGATAATGGGTAATTGGTGATGAGTCAGTCGCAACAAACCAAAGACTCGCGACTCCTAACCATTACCCATTACCAATTTTCTAAGCATAGGGTTATCTTGACGTACTTTGATAGAATTAAGAGTTTGCACTACTCAAGATGCTTGCTCCAAGGAGTTGCCCCTATGGCCCGGATGTATTATGACAACGATGCCAACTTAGATTTATTAAGCGGAAAAACCATTGCTATCATCGGCTATGGCTCTCAAGGTCACGCCCACGCCCTCAATCTCAAAGATAGTGGCATGAATGTCATTGTCGGGCTGTATCCGGGTAGTAAGTCGGCTCAAAAAGCGAAAGAAGCTGGTTTAGCTGTCCACACGGTCGCTGATGCTGCCGCAGCGGCTGATTTCATTATGATTCTGCTGCCTGATGAGGCACAAAGAACAGTTTATACCAATGAAATTGCGCCGCATCTAACCGAAGGAAAGGTATTAGCCTTTGCCCACGGCTTCAATATTCACTTTGGTCAGGTTGTCCCGCCTGAGAATGTAGATGTGGTGATGGTAGCACCGAAGGGGCCAGGACATTTGGTGCGACGCACTTACGAACAGGGTGAAGGTGTACCTTGTTTATTTGCGGTGTATCAAGATGCCACGGGACAAGCACGCGATCGCGCGATGGCTTACGCGAAAGGTGTCGGCGGTACTCGTGCGGGGATCTTAGAAACCACTTTCCGGGAAGAAACTGAAACCGATCTATTTGGCGAACAAGTTGTGCTTTGCGGCGGCTTAAGTGCGCTGATTAAAGCGGGTTTTGAAACGCTTGTTGCTGCTGGCTATCAGCCGGAATTGGCTTATTTTGAATGTCTCCATGAAGTCAAACTCATTGTTGACTTGGTTGTGGAAGGCGGTTTAGCCAAAATGCGCGATAGTATCTCCAATACTGCTGAGTATGGCGATTTGACCCGTGGCCCTCGGATTGTCACCGACCAAACCCGCACTGAGATGCGGAAAATTCTCCAAGAAATTCAATCGGGTCAATTTGCTCGTGAATTTGTGTTAGAAAATCAATCTGGAAAAGCCGGATTTACAGCGATGCGGCGTCAGGAAGCCGAACATCCTATTGAGGACGTTGGCAAAGATTTACGGGCAATGTTTAGCTGGTTGAAGAAAGTGTAAGCAGTTAGACAGGAAACTTACCTTGGATAAAAACCCGCTTTCTTTAAATAGAGCGGGTTTTTAAGTTTTTGCAATACTAATTTATTCTTTTGATGCTTTAATTCAGCTTCTCCCCAAGGATTGCAGCACTAACCGGAAAGTATTGCTGCTTAGCGAGTATGTGTAAAGTTTTATATGGGAAAAAATCGGCTTACCGACAACTTTCATTTTTCTTTATAAATGCGCTCGGAAGTACCAGTCATCGGTAATGGATAATGGGAATAAACATCTTCCCCTAACCCATTACCCATTGACTATTTGATTCCTTTTTCCTCTTGTTCAATCGCTTTTTCGGTTCGCTCGTAAACATTTCTGGGTTTCTTGGTAGGAAATAATCCCAGTAAAGAATTATTCAAAGCGGTTCGGGTGTTGAAACTAGCTGTACTTAAGGGTTTTGGCAGAACGCGATCGCCAAAACCAATAAACATCAAAGCTAAAATAATCACCAATGGCGTAACTGTTTTTTTATCCACAATCGTATGAAAATTTTTCTAAGGTACTTTCTTCTATTGTTCCCTCAAAAACAGGAAAAGTTAAACAGTCAAAAGGGATTTTATCTGTTTTGGGCGGCTGTCTTGTCTTTACTCGCGCCTTTCTATTTATTACCCCCCTTATCAGCAGCATCGGAACGAGAAAATATCCTGAAGAATTCCCAGGCGCAAGGAGACGAGGATTTGATCAGTGGTGTCAGGGCAAGTGTCAGGAAAAGCTTACAAACCGCCCGTACAGAGAAAGCAGCCATAACGAAACAGGTTGTTAAACCAGATCCCGTCACCATTGATAATCGATCCCAGACATCTGACAGGCAAAGCGCTAGCGAATTCAACGCAGACAAACTGCTGCAACTAGGAATTCGGCAGCATCAAACGGGACAATTTCAAGAAGCCTTAAAGTCTTTGCAAAGGGCACTCAAACTCTACCAAGAGATCGGTTCGCGCCCGGGTGAAGCGAATGTGCTGTTGAATATTGGCGAAACTTACTTCACGTTAGGGCAATATTTGCGATCGCTTGCATTCTACTACCAGAGCTTAGACATTCTGCAAGGCATCGGCGATCAACCGGGCGCGGCTAAGGCGTTAGATAATTTGGGCAATGCTTACTTCTATCTGGGGGATGAAAAACAAGCGAAAGATTTTCGCGATGCAGCGCAAAAGCTGAGACAAGAAATCGGCAACCCAAAACGAGAAGCGGCTTTTCTAGGGAATGTGGGAATCGCTCACGAATCAGAGGGAGAATATCCAGAAGCGATCGCACTTTACAAAGAACAGCTCGCGACGGCACGAGAAAGCCGCAATCCGAATGCAGTGCTGGATTCTCTAAATAACCTGGCTGAAGCTTATCGCACCCTCGGACAATACCCGGAAGCCATTGACTTTTATCAACAGCAGCTGCTAATTGCTCGGAAAAGCGGCAACGTCACGGACGAAGGTTATTTTCTCAACAGTATTGCGGACGCTTTCGAGGCACAGGGGCAATATCCAGAAGCGATTGAAGTCAGAAGACAGCAAGTTGCGATCGCTCAAAAAACTGGTGATGTGGCTTTGCAACTCATCGCCCTGAATAATTTGGCAAAAACTTACCAAAATGCGGGGCAATTTGAGCAAGCGATCGCGCTGTATCAAGAACCCCTAGAGGCGGCGAGGAAAACAGGCGATCGCTTAGCAGAAGGGACGGCGCTGAATAATTTGGCATTCGCGCTTCTCAAATCAGGTAAACCAGAAGAAGCCAAAGAAACCTTACTCAATTCAGTTAAAACTTGGGATGCTATCCGTGCCAACTTAGGCAGCACCAATCGCTATTTGGACGCGCAAACAACGACTTATCAGCGCTTGCAACAAGTTTTAATTGCTCAAAAACAGCCGATTGCCGCCTTAGAAATGGCTGAACAAGGGCGGATCAGGTCGATTGTCGATTTACTGCGGCTGCGGTTATCTACCGAACCCGTAGGATCGGGTTTAAAACCTGCGCCGAAGAAACTGACTTTCCCGACGATTGAAGAAATTAAAAAAATCGCCAAACAAGAAAACGCCACACTTGTTGAATATTCAATTATTCCCGATGAAGGACTTTATGTTTGGGTGATTCCGCCTAGTGGGGAAGTGACGTTTCGGCGCATCGAACTGGGTGCCCAAAATACAATTTTCCCCGTCTCTTCCATCGAAAATGTAATTGCCAAGATTCCTGAATCTCTAGGATTGCAAGCGCCTGGAAATCCTCCGAAACCCAAAGAAAGTTCAGGACAAGCGCCAGCCGGAAATGCAACTTCCTCACCAGCGAAAGCGCCAATCATTCAGCCCAAACCGTTGCTGCAACTGCATCAACTATTAATTAAACCAATTGCCGATTTATTGCCAGAAGACCCAAATGCCCGTGTTATCTTTATTCCGCAAAAAGAAATGTTTCGGATTCCGTTTGCGGCTTTAGTAGATGTTTATGGCAACTCCCTGATCGATAAACATACGATCTTGACAGCACCGGCAATTCAGGTACTTGCTTTAACCAAAGAACAACGAGGAAAAACTTCTGGGGGCAATCGTCTGGTAGTCGGAAATCCCGTGATGCCGCGAATTGCACCAGCACTGGGGCAAGCACCGAAAGCGTTACCGCCGCTAGCAAATGCAGAACAGCAAGCCTTAGAAATCGCTGATTTTCTCAAGACAAAATCTTTGCTAATTGGCAACCAGGCGACAAAGGCGGCGGTTTTGGAACAGATGCGGAAAGCGAAGAGCGTTCATCTCGGAACTTATGCGATTCTCGATGATGTGAAGCGCCAAGGTGTACCCGGTGCGATCGCACTTTCTCCCGGTGGTTCCGATAATGGCTTACTTACTTCTGCTGAAATTCTGGAATCTTTCGCCCAACCCAAAGGGCAACACCTACGTCCCGAATTAGTCGTTTTCACTGCTGTTGAAAACGGCAAGGGTAAAACAACTGGCGATGGAGTAATTGGTTTGTCTACTTCTCTGATTGCAGCGGGTGTTCCGACTGCGATCGTGCCTTTGTGGTCTGCGCCAGATGCTCCCACAGGTGCGTTAATGAGTGAATTTTACAAGCAGTTGAAGCAGAACGACGATAAAGCCAAAGCCTTGCGCCAAGCCATGCTCAAAATTAAGCAACAAAATCCCAATCCCAAAGACTGGGCAGGATTCACCTTAATTGGGGAACCCAGATAACTATCGCGGTTAGTATATACAAATATTTTTCGCGCGAAGGCGCAAAGGCGCAAAGACGAGACAGCGCCTTTGCGGGGAGGGGTTCTTCCCAGATTGCTGAATGAGGGGCGATATGGCTATGCTTCCTTATCTTTGAGCTGGAAGGTTTTCCGAAACACCCACTGCATAAAGCCGGGAAACATATTGTAAGAGGCTTTCGATAGATTGGCGGAACCCACCAACACCTCAGCCCGCTGATGCTTCACCGCCTCCCAAATTGCCTTTGCCACATCCTCCGGCTTCTCCACCACTGGGGTACTCAGCACCAGATCGAGCTGATCTCGACGCGCTTGGGCATCTTCTACATTCTTACCTCCAAAGATTGCCCGTTCCATCAAACTACTCTTGATTAGATTCGGGTAAATTCCACAAACATGAATGCCTTTGGGTGCGAGTTCTGAGTGCAGCGCTTCGGTCAATCCAGTTACCGCAAACTTGCTGGTATTGTAAGGCACAAGATAAGGAACGGGGACTTTACCGCCGATAGAACTCAGATTAACAATCGTGCCCTGTTTTCGCTCTAGAAAATGAGGTAATAGGGCGTGAATCGTATGAATATATCCCCACAGGTTGAGGTCTATCGTCTGGTGCCAATCGTCTAGAGAAAACGAGTCTGCTGGCCCGGATATATAACGACCTGCATTATTGATCAGCACATCGATAGCGCCATATTCTTCCAGCGCCTTCTGAACGAGGGTTTTCACCTGTTCTGGGTCTCTCACATCGGTGGGAACAGCTAGGGCTTTTCGACCGAGCGATCGCACTTCCTGTGCTGCCGCTTCCAAGCGGTCAGCCTGACGCGCCGCCATTACTAAGTCATATCCTTTCTGGGCAAACAAGAGAGCAGTTGCTTTGCCGATGCCTTGAGAAGCACCTGTAATTAGTACTGTGGAAGCCATACGGTTATTTCAAATAATAGTGCTTTGCTCTCTAAGTTTGTTCAACAAAAACTGGGAAATCCTCTAGCTTTCGTCAGAGTTTTTAATAAAAACTGCTGTAGTTCTGCTCACATAAATCCGATGAACTTTGTGATATAAATTACTTTCTCTAAAACCCCTTACATCTTCCTTGAGAATTAAATGCAGTTTGGGACTATAGACAGAGAGCAGAGATTAATGGGGTAGTTAGGATGTATGCGTAATCAATTTGTTAAGGAATGTAAACGATGCAGACTCGCCCTACTGATTTACCACCTGTTGCTAGCGCCTACAATGGCAAAGACCGTAATGCCTTTCTGTTTGGCTGGAATCCTCAAGCTGAGCTATGGAACGGACGCTTGGCGATGATCGGCTTTTTAGCTTACCTACTTTGGGATTTCGCAGGCTACAGCGTCGTTCGGGACGTGCTGCACCTGGTTTCCTATACCCGCTAATGACTGACTTGCAAGATTCGTCTGGCTGGCAGTTGTAGATAAAGGCTTCATCTGCCAGCCAGACAGTCAAATATCCGATGAAGTTGCCACTGAGGTGCAGTCAGAGGCGGCGGTTAAACGTCTCTGGTTCGGATCGCAGTACCAGCTATCCTTTACAATAGTTATATTATTTTTACAGTATTTAACAAAAAGGAAGCGCTATCTCATCCAAACTACCGAGCATCAACAGGTTTTCTTCCCAGAGGGACTTGCACTCAACCGATTTTTGAAGGATGAGTATCGTTGTAAACCAAGCGCGATCGCGGGTTCTTCAGGATAAGGTAGCGATCGCTTCGCTATTAGCTCCTAAATTTTTGCTCGAAAGGAAAGCTACAAATTTATACAAGCATGATTCAGCTCGAACACGCACCTCTGCAACAAGCGAAACTTCCGCGAATACAAAGAAGTGAAAATCCAATTATTGGACTTGTAATTGCTTTTACTATTATTGGCATCTGGGCAAGCAGTCTGGTTTTCTTGATGTCTCTTGACTGGTCGCAAATTCCTACTGTATGGAGAATCCCCGCCATCATTTGGCAAATGTTTCTGTATACAGGATTATTCATTACTGCCCATGATGCAATGCATGGAGTGGTATTTCCTCAAAACCGTAAAATTAATAACTTGATTGGTTCATTCGTATTATTGTTATATGGATTCTTTTCTTTTGATGAGTTATTGAAAAAGCATGGGGTACACCACCAGCACCCAGCAAGCGAATTCGATCCGGATTTTCATAACAGTCAGCATAAAAACTTTTTTGCCTGGTACTTTCACTTTATGAAAGGTTATTGGAGCTGGAAACGCTTGTTTGCTTTAATGGCTTTCTATAACCTGATTGCTTTCACCCTACCGATCCCAGAATTGAATTTGACTTTATTTTGGGTAATTCCTTCAATTTTGAGTTCGGTGCAATTATTCTTTTTCGGTACCTTCCTACCTCATCGAGAGCCACAAGAGGGTTATAAAGATCCTCATCGCGCCAAAACTAATGCTCTGCCGGTTTTCTGGTCATTTATCACCTGTTATCATTTCGGCTACCACGAGGAACATCACGAACATCCGCATCTTCCTTGGTGGCAGCTACCAGAAGCTTACAGAATGAATCAGACCGCTTCTAGTTGACAAATCACCGTTTGTGCTGCAAATTGCCATTGTAAATAGATAGAAGGGGCGTATTAGATACGCCCCTTTTTTATTACTTCTTAATCGGTAATTTTTTAGGTGGCGGGAGACTATTTTTCTTTTTCTCTTCCAATTTTTGTTCTTCTAACTTCTTTTCTTCCAATTTTTGGGTTGCGAGGGTTTTGTTTTCCAGCGCTAAAGTGTTTTTTGGATCGAGTTTCAAAACTTCATCAAAGACAGCGATCGCTTCTTCTAACCGATCTAACAGCAACAGGGCGACGCCTCGACCGGCAAGACTATTCGCATCATTGGGCGTAATGCGAATTGCCTGGGCGTAAGCGGCGATCGCTTCTTCATACCGTTCTAAAGCGACTAACACGACGCCTCGGTTATACCAAGCTTGTGATAATTCAGGATTGAGGCTAATCGCGCGATCGCTAGAGGCGAGGGCTTCGGGGTATCTTCCCAAATGCCATAACACCACAGTTCGGTTCGCCCAGATATTGGCAAGCAGGGATTGATTGAAGTTCGGATCGCTATCCTTAATCGCTTGATCGTAAGCGGCGAGTGCCTTGGGATAGTCTTTTACTGTCCTGAGTATCCTGCCTTTGTTAAACCAAGCTTGAGCATAGTTAGGATTGAGGGTGGTAGCGCGATCGCTCGAAACAATGGCTTCGGAGTATCTTCCCAAAAACCACAGAGTAACGCTGCGGTTGTTCCAAGCTTCTGGGTAATCAGGGTTAAGACCGATGGCGCGATCGTGAGAGGCTAATGCTTCTTCGTACTTGCCTTGTCCAGCTAAAGCATTTCCCCGCTGATCCCAGGCTAATGATGGACTCGCCTCACCCCATCTTCCATCTCCTTGCAATGCTTTATCGCAGGCGGCGGCGGCGTCTTCGTACTTGCTGACTTTGTTTAGCGTCGCGCACTGGTTCGCCAGCGCTACAGAGTACGTGGGACTCAATTTCACCGCCATTTCCTGAGAGGGGAGTGCTTGGGCGTACTTACCCACCAGTGACAGCAAAACGCCATGTTCAGTCCAAGCGGTGGCGTCTGTGGGATTCAGCGCCAAAGCTTGATCGTAAGAAGCGATCGCTTCTTGGTACTGACTTAATTTTTTCAGCGCCACACCTCGGTTGTACCAGGCGATGGCTGGAGTCCCAGCGCCCCAATCAGCATCACTTTTCAGCGCCAAATCGCAAGCCGCGATCGCTTGTGAATATTGCCCAGACGCAGAAAGTGCGGCGCATCGATCCGCTAAAGCTAAGGAATAATCCGATTTAATTTCTAAGGCTTGGTCAAAAGAAGCGATCGCTTCGGCGTTCTGTCCCAGCTTCCTTTGTGCTAATCCTTTGTTGTACCAAGCGATCAGCGGCGTATTGTTCTCCCAATTTCCATCGCCTCTGAGTGCTTTGTCGCAAGACGCGATCGCGTCTTCATATTTGCCTAAGTTAGCGAGGGCGATGCATCGATCCGCCAAAGCCAGAGAGTAATTGGGTTTGAGGCGGATCGCTTTATCAGCAGAAACCAGGGCTTCGGTGTATTTTCCCTGTCCTAGCAGCCCATCCACTCGGTCAGTCCAGATTTTCGGCTTTTTGGGATCGAGAGCGATCGCTTGGTCGCAAGCCGCGACGGCTTCTGCATATTTCTTCTCGTCCCCCAATAAGTCACACAAACTCCCCCAGTAATCAATGTCCTTCAACTCCAGGGGTGGCTGCGGCGCTGGCTGCGCCAGTATCTTGGAGCAGTAAAAACTAACACTTACACAATAAAAACTTAACAGAAATAAACTAAAAGTAAAAAATCTTTGGTTCGCCTTTTTCTCTCTGCGGGATTGCCCTAGCAATGCGATCGCCTTCTTTAAATTGCCGTAGTCTGCCATAGCGAGAGCTGAATTTTAGACTTCAAGAATAGCATAAGCGCGACCATTTATTCCCTTGCCAAAATTAATATTTAACACTTTATCTGTAAAGTAAAATAAACTCTTGCCAGGTTTAAAAAAATTAGAAAAGTATGATTATCTTATCCTTTCGGGAGCTGGTAATAAATGTCCGGATTTTTATAAAAAACGCTTGAATATACTCTGTCAACGCCCTCATCTATTAACGTAATCCTACGGATTCTTGCCTTAACAATTATGCAACGTAATTTTTTAATTAGTTTAGGCGCAAGCCCAATGCTCAAAATTGCCATTTTCTTGCTTGGAATCATTCCGCTACTATCAATCGATGCTGCTTACGCTCAAGTCCCGCCTTCTGGAACCTTCACGGCTACACGCACTTGTGCAGCACCACGAGCAATTAACGGGATAAATCCGGGTAATATCCAAGTCTCAAACGGTCAGCGTTATCAAGCAATTGGCTTCAATTCTCCGAAACGAAAGTTTATTCAGCTTGCAGTCCCTGGTGCTAAGCCAGAACGTCGCTGGGTTAGTGCTGATTGTGGTAATTTTTCCCCCGCAACAGATGCGAGTCCTGAACCGAACTCCGGCACCGTAACGCAGGCATCGACATCGGCACTACCCTTTTTTGATAATGTTAATAATCCAGAGCTTCATGGCTTTCCACGCGGGCAAAAAGCAGACATCACACCGCCATTACCCCAACTCAATGCTTTTGACCAAGCAGTGTTGAGAACCTGTGGAGCGATTGGCACCAAAGTGACGCCAAGTGCTTTCAAAGAATTGATGTCAGAAAATCGAGATGTACTGCGTGAAATTCAACAAGCAGTGGGTGGGGAACTGCGTGCCGTCCGCAGTACAGAAGCAGAATTTCTCGACGATTTAACGGCTGCTTGGTCTGAGAGAGGCGGCTTTGAACATATATTTTGTGGTGAACTAGAAGGGGCAACGAAAATTGGCGGACTGCACTTTTTTGGCAGATACCGGGAACTGCAAGAGCAAGGAATTGGCGGACGGCTTGCGAATAATTTGAACAAAGAAGAAGTGGTTCCAGGGTTAGTTTATACGCTAGGAGTATTCATTAAAAATAATGGTCAAACTTGGAAGGATGATATCAAAGGCTATGCTCTTGTTAGCGATGCCAAAGAAATGTTATTAGATGCAACAAAAGCATTGAAAGCACAGGGAAATGCTCAGGGAGCTTGCATTTTAACCGTGCAGGATAAGGATACGAATAAATCTTATAAGGCGGTTTTTGTCAAGAGTCAAGATGCGATCGTTACGTTTTATCCGGATGCGACTCCTGGGGGAAAAGCTTGCAGAAGTTAATTGAATAACCCCATCCCCGCCCCGTTGCTCGTACCTTATACACACGTCTTCTAGAACCTATTTGTCCGGTTTTGCTCCCCCTAAATCCCCCAACTTCTCGGAGGGATTTAGGGGGAGCATCAATATTCTGCAACTGATACCTCAGAGGGAAGGTGGGCGGAAATAGCACCAGTAGGATTTGAGGAGGATAGTGAATGGAATGCAGACATTATTGAAGCTTGGAAAAACGAATTGATTGCTTGGACTTGAGTGGAAGGGGCAGACATTGCTAACCCTGATTCTGTTCGTTTCCATCTAGCACCTAGCAATTATTGATACTTGTCCAGTACCTCGAAAGTCAAGGCGCGATCGCTCTTTTAGCGCTTGAACCACCACGATTGGCAGTTAATCCCCCTGCGTCATCGTTTGTTGAGAGGAATATGCCATGACTCTGAAAATAAAAGTTTTCTCCGACTACGTTTGTCCATACTGTTTTCTAGCCGAATTCCCCCTAGAAGCAGCCATTCAGGGAAAGGACGTTGAAGTTGAGTGGCTACCCTTTGAGCTTCGACCATCACCACAGGCGACGCTGAAACCGGAAGACGATTATCTTCAAACGGTGTGGAAGCAGTCAGTCTATCCGCTAGCAAGAAAAATGGGTGTTGAGATCAAGCTACCAACTATCTCGCCACAACCACATACACATCTAGCGTTCGAGGGTTATCAGTACGCTAGAGAACATGGTAAAGCTAACGAATACAATGACCGTCTTCTCCGAGCGTTTTTTCAAGAAGATCGGGATATTGGCAATATCGAGATTTTGACGCAGTTAGCGGGAGAAATTGGGCTGGATGAAAAAGAGTTTAGAGAATCCTTGGAAACCCGAAGGTATAAAACTGCTCATCAGCAAGCATTAGAACAGACTCGCAAAGAAATCGGTATTACCTCAGTCCCGACATTTATGATTGGCGATCGCATTTTGCCGGGTTTGTTAAGTCAAGAAAGCTTGGAACGGGCGATTAATCGGGCATTAGAGGGCAATCTTAGTCAAAAATAGCGATCGCCTAACTGCCCATTTTTCTAACCATTGGCCTGAATTCCCTAACCGACAAATTCATCCCCATCGGGATGGGTAAAGTACGACTCTAATCATTACAGGAGATAAAATATGGCAATCCTTTCAGGACGAGCTTGGATTACTGGTGCTAGTAGCGGCATCGGCGCAGCGACCGCCAAAATATTGGCTCAGAACGGAGCGAAAGTCGTTTTGTCGGCACGCCGCACAGAGCAACTCGAACAGCTTTCCCAAGAAATTGATCGTGCAGGCGGTCAGGCGATGATCAAACCCTTGGACGTAACGAATCGAGAAGCTGTGGCACAGCTTGGGGAGGAACTGGAAACAATGGGTGGCGTGGACATCCTGATCAATAACGCTGGTTTAATGCCTCTGGCACCGATGCTGGAAGGGCGCGTGGATGAGTGGGAGCGGATGATTGATGTGAACCTGAAGGGACTCCTCTACACCATTCATGCTGTCCTTCCCGGCATGGCTAAGCGCAAGCACGGTCATATTGTGAATCTTGGATCGGTGGCTGGACGCTTTGCCTTTAAAGGGGGGGCTGTCTATTGCGGAACCAAATTTGCGGTGCGCGCCATCTCCGATAGTTTGCGCCGAGAGGCAATTGAATATGGCGTGCGGGTGACAGACATTGAACCAGGGGCAGTGGCGACTGAACTTGCTGATTCAATTAAGCACGAGGCAACGAAAGAAGCTGTGACCGGGCAAGGCGGTTTTTATGCTCCGGGTGCGGATATTCTGCAAGCGGAAGATATTGCAAACGCGATTCTTTACGTGGTGAGCCAACCTGAACACGTCAATATCGGTGAGTTGTTGATTCGTCCGCGTATTCAGGAACTCTAACGAATTTAACCAGCAGGATAATCCCAGACCATAAACTGTCTTGGGGCTAATTAGCCTCGTTCCCCAGCTGAGCCGGGGAACGAGAAACAGATATCGCTTTTATTGCGCGGCAAAGTCAGGACGGCGATCGCTCCAAAGTTTTGCAGCTTCTAGTTGTGCGGCGAGGGCAATCAACGTGGTTTCGTCAGCGGGGCGTCCCACCAACTGCACGCCGATTGGCAACCCGTTGGCGTCAAAACCAGTCGGAAGTGCGATTGCAGGCTGTCCGGTGGCATTGAATGGGGGACACGGAGCGATCCACTGAATGATTTTCTGCAATCTTTCCTCCGGATTCAGGTGCGCCCACTCCCCAACCCGAATTGGCTGATGCATATAAATGGGCACTACCAAAACGTCATAGTTGTCAAAAAAGGCAACAATGCGCCGCGCCATAATTTGCATCTGAGCAACCGCTTGCAGATATTCACCCGCAGAACCGGATTTCTCTAGCATCCAGCGATTCATCGGTTCCAAGTAGTCGCCGGGAATCCCCGTCGCCGCCACACCAGCTTGCCAAACTTTGGAAAAAGGTTTGATCAAATCGGTAAAGTCTGGACAACCGGGTTCAACGGTATGACCCATTTCTTCTAGCAATTGCACAGTTTTTTGGACGGCTTGCCCAGATGCCGAATCGGCTTCGCCTATCGGGGGAATTGTTGTAGAAAAAGCAATCCGCAAAGACCCCAATTTTTGGGCAGTTGCGGCAAGAAAAGTCGTTCCTGGGTCGGGCAACCAGTAGGGATCGCCCGCGACATAACCAGACATGACATCCAGAAGGGCGGCAGCATCGGCAACGTTACGCGCCAAGCAGCCATTGGTTGCAATGCCATTTAGATGATCGCCCACAGGTGCATAAGACACCCGACCCCTGGAGGGTTTAATGCCGACTAAACCACAACAAGCAGCGGGACCGCGCACCGAACCGCCGCCATCAGAACCTTGAGCGATCGCGCACAACCCCGCCGCCGTAGCCGCCGCAGCGCCCCCACTCGATCCCCCTGGTGTATAGTCGAGATTCCACGGATTCCGGGCGGGTGGAAACGCCGGAGGTTCTGTATAAGGGAAAGAACCTAGTTCAGAAGTCGCCGTCTTACCGAGAATCGTAAACCCCGCCAGCTTAATCCGCGTCACCACCGCATCATCATAAGCGGCAATTTTGTCCATCAGCGCCGCTGTTCCGTAGGTACAGCGAACACCGGCAACCGGGTTGAGGTCTTTAATCGAAATGGGTACCCCAAAAAAGGGCGGAAATTCTTCTGTGTTGCCTGCCAATGCTTCCGTTTTCGCCTTGGCATCGGCAAGCGCCATATCTGCCATGACGGTAAAATAACTCCCCAGTTGGGAATCCAGTCTCTGAATACGTTCCAGGTAAAGTTCCACCAACTCTAGCGGTGATACTTGTTTGCTGCGGATGAGCCGCGCCTGTTCTATCGCTGGGGTAAAAGCTAAATCTGTTTGATTCATGGGAACTTTGGGCGATCGCTACTTGATCTTGAACGCCTAAGCGCGTCTAGGCAATAAAATCCTAGCTTGCCATTGTTTCACGCGATCGCTCTAACCTAAAGTATCCGGCTCGACACCAAGCGATCGCAGTTGTTCTGCTAGTCGTTCTGCTGCCTCTTCTGGGGTAAGAACTAGAGAACCTTCTGGGATAAAGTAGCGCAATTTTCCGGCTTCTATACCCAAATACAAATCTAGAACCTCACTCCACAGCCAGCCTTGAGGGTTGGGCGCGATCGCTTGATATTGTTCTCCTACCAACCGGAAACCCGCAAACTCTAAACTTTCGGGATCGAACCAAAAGTACTCTGGCGTGCGAAAGCGGTTTTGATACAACTCTTTTTTGAGATTTCGGTCAATACTAGCAGTCGTATTGGACAGTAATTCGATAATTAAATCGGGATATTTGCCTTCTTCTTCCCACACTACCCAAGAGAGACGCTCTTTTTTTTCCGTGTTTTTCACTAGGAAAAAGTCTGGTCCTCTAAAGTCTCGATTTCGCAGTTGTTGCCGACTAAAATAAACTGTCAGATTAGCGCCAATAAAAAAATCATTCCGCTTGCGCCAAAACCATTCTAAGCAACTCACCAATAAAGCTAGTTGCTTGTAGTGCAAAGAACTTTCCATTTCTGGTTCATCGCTCAAAAGTTTTGTAGCATCTGGCATTTGTGCTTCTAATTCTTGCGCTGTTTGGTACATATTGCCACCTGCTCATAGCTATTTTAAATTTCAAATTTTAGAGATGAGAATAGAATTTGTATCAAGATGCGATCGCTTTATCAACTTATTCTATAAAAATAAACAAAGCCCGCATAGGCGAGCTTTGTTTGTATAGTCCCAGCATTTTATGCTGCGGGTCAATCAATGTAACGATGCGTTAAACTTTCGAGCGGTCGGTCAAAATCTCATATCCATCTTCCGTCACCAGTACGGTATGCTCAAACTGAGCTGACAGGGCATTATCCACCGTCACTGCCGTCCACTTGTCGGATAAGATGCGGGTAAACTTTGAACCAGCATTTAAAATCGGCTCAATTGCCAAAGTCATTCCAGCCCGAAGCTTGACATTTGGCATCTCGCGGGTGCGGAAATTAAAAACAGACGGTTCTTCGTGCAAATTCCGCCCAACACCGTGTCCGGTGAAGTCTTCCACAATACTAAAACCATTGCTTAGCACATGGTCTTGAATGGCACCAGCAAGGTCGAGCAGGTAGGCTCCAGCTTTAACTTGTTCAATTCCTTTAAAGAGTGCTTCTTCTGCTACGCGGATTAACTTAGCCGCTTCTGGTGTCACTTCACCAACGGCGATAGTGATGCAGGAATCACCGTGATAGCCCTGGAAATAAGCACCTGTATCAACTTTCAAGACATCGCCAGTCCGAATCACTTTTTTGGCGTTGGGAATGCCATGTACGACTTCGTTGTTGATGCTGGAGCAAATGGAAGCAGGGAAGCCGTGATATCCCTTAAAACTGGGTGTTGCCCCCATTTCGCGGATGCGCTTTTCGGCATAAGCGTCTAAATCCGCCGTTGTCATACCGGGCTGCACCATCTCTTGAATTTCTTTCAGCACGGTTGCCACAATCTTCGCCGCCTGTCGCATGATTTCAATTTCACGCTGTGACTTAATTTCAACGCCACGACGTTGTTTTTTCTCGCGGGGAGGTTGAGGGGGTTGGAAAAGCAGATTGTTCAGGATGTTCATTTGACAGATGGCGAGTGGTGGGATGTCAACAGGGTAAAGCGATCGCTCCTCCCGCCTGCTTCTGGGGTGATTGACGATTGAGGAAGCACTCTCCCTGTTAATTTGTCAGGTATTTATTATCTTAAGTTAACTTTGTTGAAACCATTCCTAGGGCGGGAGGCTCCACGGTTGTTCTCGCATCTAAATCGGTTCACGATTACAGCTACCAACTGGTATTAAGACTGGTTCTGCCGTGCTGCCATCAACTCTTTGAATCGAGGCTTAAAGGCTTCAATTGCCTCCTGAGTGGGCTGGGTTTTTTGCCATGCAGCACGCTGCGTCAAGTTCTCACACCAGGCACTCAGTTTGGGATGGTTATCCAGCGATACGCCTAGCATAGGCAACAACGGCACCATCGTTCCGGCGACAATCTCAGCGAGGGTGAGACTAGCGCTACCGGCAAAGTATCGATCGTCGCCCAGTAGACTCTCAAAAAAGTTCAGCACTGTCAGAATTTTCTGCTTTGACTGCTCCAACTGCTGCGCGTCTGTATCCAAGCCCATCATTTGATTGGCGAATGGGTTTATGGCAGGCAACAGTTCGTTGACAGTCACCATTTCCACCATCCGCACGGTTGCTAGCGCCTTGGCATCCGTAGGTAGTAAGGCAGGCGTGGGATATTTTGCCTCTAGATAGTCAAGGATGGCTAAGGATTCTATAACGTTAAAGCCATCATCCACTAAAACTGGAATGTGGTGGAAGGGATTCATCGCTAGAAATTCTGGGTGAAATTGATCGCCATCCATATTCAGCGATACCAGCTCAAAGGGAATTTCTTTCTCCAGTAGCGCCACCCATACGCGCCTTGAGTTAGCGGAAAGGGGAGTGTGATAAAGCTTCAGCATGAGGATACCTCTCCAGAACTTATTTCCCAGGATACTCCGCTCCCTGGTCTGGCAACGAGCGCGATCGCGTCCTATGCAACTTTTTCCAAACTTCCCTCTCCCTATTCCATCTTTCTGCTAAGAAACCCTAGCGAACCGTCTTTAAGCCTTCAACTTTATCCATAAATAAATCAGTGAAAATGCTCATGATTGTGCGTTTACGTACCTTCAGGTTGACACTTACCGACATCCCTGATTGCAGCGGGACTTCTCGACCTTTAATTAAAAGAGACTGATTATCTAAGCTAACTTTGGCAGGAAACGTATAATACGGGCGAATTTGTTCGGGTGGTAGAGCATCCGATCCAATCCAGGTTAAACGACCTTTCGTATCGCCAAATTCCCGAAATGGAAAAGAGTCAATTCTGATATCTGCTTCCATCCCTTCTTTCACAAAGCCAATATCTTTATTGGTGATAAAAACTTTAGCAACTAGACTGTCACTTGGAACAATTTTTAAAACGGGTTCGGTAGAATTGGTAACAAAACCTGGCCCATGAGGTTTTAGCTCAAAGATAGTTCCATCTACCGGAGCTTTGATTTCTTGGTATTTTAAATTTTGTTCTGCTTGGCTCATTTGGCTGTCGATTTCTGCAAGGCGTTTGTTATTTTCTACAATTGCCTTGTTAAGCTGATCGTCAATTTCTGCCAAACGTTTTTCATTCTCAGCAATTTTGGTTTGCAAATCTTGTTTCGTCAAAGCGATGGTATTTTGCAGCTTTTCATTCGCTTGCGCGATCGCTAGCTGTAACCGCTTCTGTTCCTGAGTCAGTTGATCCACCTCAGCTTGGCGTGTGCGTACATCCTGCTTCTGCTTCAGGTATTGCACGCGGGAAACTGCTCCTTGCTTCATGATCGGTTCTATATCGTCGAGAATTCCCTGATTCACCTCTAATAAGTCTTTGGAACTCGCTATCTCTACCTGAGTTTGACTTAGCTGTTTTTCCAATTGCTCAGCTTCCAACCTAGCAGTCGCAACGCGAGAATTTAGTTCTGCTATACTCGATTGAAAACGTTGCTGTTGATCTAAGCTAAGACTTGTTCCTTTGGCAGAACCTCTTAGTTGAGCGCGATACAGTTGATTTTCTGAGGCTAAAGAGGAGCGCACTTTAGTCAGAGAGACTAACTCTAATGGTAGTTTTAGTTGAGCAGTCTCTCCATCTATTGCAGCGGGGAAACCTGCACCTTTTATTTGCGATCGATAAAACTGATTTTCTTGCTTTAATGCTGTCTGAATTTTATTCAGGGAAGTTAACTGAGCCTGAGCGGTTTCTGAGTCTAAACTCAGCAGCTTATCCCCTTTTTTTACTCGTTGTCCATCTTTGACATAAATTTCTTTCACGACCCCTGCTATTGGAGCTTGAACTTCCTTAACAGCACCTTGCGGTTCCAGTTTGCCAGTCGCAGGAATGGCTTCTTCAATTTGGAAGACAGAAGCCCAAACTATCACAAAAGTTGTCATTCCCATGATTCCCCAAACGATCGCGCGAGACCAAGTCGGGGATTGTTGAAGAATAACAGCTTGATCGAAGTTGTTTGAGGTAGAGGCGGGTGGCGTTACTTCCTTATTAGGATTAGGACTTGGAACTGTATTAAGGCTAGGACTTGGGACTGCTTGGGGTACTAAAGATAGGTGTTCGTTAGACTGTTTTCCATTTTGTTGGAGCATAGCTGACAATAGTGCTGAGTGCTAGGACTGGGGACTGTGGACTGAGGACTAAGGACTGAAGAGTGTTAGCGAAGCGGCGCTGTGTTCGCGGACTGAATAATAGAGGGTGAGAGGGGGATTTATTAATTACCCATTAGCCATTAGCAATTCCCATTCAATTTTCTATAGTTGCGCTTCTTGTTGTTGATACAGACAGTAGTAGCGACCTCTGAGAGCCATTAATTCGTCATGAGTTCCCTGTTCAACGACTGCACCTTGATCCATCATCAAAATCAGATTGGCATTTCTAATTGTAGTTAAACGATGGGTAATAAAAAACACAGTGCGATCGCGGAATGTCGAGGCTAGATTTAAACACACTTGTCGCTCTGCGTTGTAGTCTAAAGCGCTGGTCGCTTCGTCTAAAATCAGTAACTGAGGATTTTGTAAAACGGTACGCGCGATCGCAATTCGCTGTCTTTGTCCCCCGGATAAAGCCGAACCTCGTTCTCCGACGCGAGTGTTGTAACCGTTCGGCAAAGCCATGATAAAGTCGTGGGCAAAAGCAACCTTGGCGGCTTCAATGATTTCCTCATCGCTAGCATCTGGATTGGTTAGCGCGATATTTTCCTGCACCGTCCCATCAAACAAGAGAGTATCTTGAAGCACCATTCCAATCTGACGCCGCAGGGAATAAAGTTCTACCTTACTAATATCGTAGTCATCAATGATAATCCGCCCCGATCTTGGCTCATAGAGTCTGGGTAAAAGTTTTGTCAGGGTACTTTTACCCGATCCACTTTGTCCTACGATGCCGATAAATAGCCCTGCTGGAAAGTCCAGATTAATATTACTTAGCTGAAGAGCGCCGCTAGGATTGAAGCTGAAAGAAACATTTTCAAACTTCACGCTTCCTTGAATGGCTGGCATGAGAATGTTGTGGCGATCGGTTTCATCTGCTTCGAGATTGGCGTCGAGAACATCGCCCAGTCGCTCAAGAGATAAAGCGGTTTCTTGAAAGTTTTGCCACAGTTGTACTAATCGCAATAACGGACTTGTTACATAACCGGAAAGGATGCGGAAAGCAATTAATTGTCCTAATGTTAATTCTCCTTTGAGGACTAAATAAGCTCCCGCCCATAACACTAACAAACTGGAGAGTTTATTTAGGAAACTGCTAATTGAACTGGCAGTCGTAGAGGTTGAAACTGTTTTAAATCCAGCACTGATATAACGACCATAACGCTCTTGCCATTGCCAGCGCGATCGCAATTCTAAATTTTGCGCTTTAACTGTTTGGATTCCTGACAGAACTTCCACTAAATAAGAGTGAGTTTCGGCGTTGCGCTCTGCTTTCACCCGCGACTGCTGCCGAATGATCGGTGACACTCCAAGTGTTAGCAAAGCAAACAGTGGTACTGTTGCCAATGCGACTAGCGTTAGCACTCCACTGTAAATCAACATTACCGCAATGTAGATGACTGAAAAGATGGCATCTAAGACTACTGTTAAGGCGGTTCCAGTCAGGAAGGAGCGAATATTTTCTAGCTCATTAACGCGAGTAGCGAGTTCCCCAACAGGTCGCCGTTCAAAATAGGACAAGGGCAGGCGTAGAAGGTGGCTGATGACCTCTGAACCTAAAGCCAAGTCCATCCGGTTGGTGGTATCAACAAATAAATGCGTGCGTAAACTGGTCAGAACTGCTTCGACAGCAGCGACGACTACTAAGAAAATGCCTAAAACAGATAAAGTATCGATACTATTTTGTACAAGAACTTTGTCAATAATCACCTGAGTCATCAGGGGATTTACTAAACCAAAGATTTGCACAAAAATGGAAGCAATTAAAACTTCTATTAAAACCTTGCGGTAGCGATAGATAGAAGGTAAAAACCAACGCAGGCTAAACCGCTCTTTAGAAGCTTCTTTTGTGGGTCGGAGCAGCAGAACTTCCCCTTCTGGCCCCCACGCTTCCATAAATTGGGCGGGTTTTTTGCGTAAGATGCCAACTTCTGGCACCGCCAGCACTAACTCGCGATCGCTAATTTTGTAAAGAATCGCAAAACTATCTTGCCAGCTAATCATGGCGGGAGCTTGCAAGCGACACACCGCAGCCGCAGGCACTTTAATTAATTGCGTATTTAACCCCGTTAACTCAGCCACCGCACCGCAAAATTGCAGAGATAAGTTCTCGGTGTGCTTGAGGTGATTGACTAAGACTCTCTTGATGACATCCCGTCGGAAAGGTATCCCCAAGTGCTGAGACAGCATTTGGAAGCAAGCTAATGTTGCATCCAAACGACCTCTCCCGTAGATGTAGGGGTGTTTCTCGTGTTTATAAGTCGTCGCCGTTTCACCAGATGGAGGTTGTTCCGGCGCGTAGGGAATCGCTTCCCAGTCAGTTGTAGCGGCAAGGGACGCCGATGCCAATGCGATCGCGTCTTTCGATTCCGAGGGAAACAGGATTGACTTCTGCAAGCCTAATAAACGAACCCCTCTCGCGCCTTCTACGTGTAAATTTCCTGGTGTACTCGGTATTAAGCGGCTTCCTACGGGGAAATCAGCGGCGGTTCCGCCACTCACCAGCCATACCCAGTTAGGCTCTATCTTGCTGAGGGGAGTTTTTCCGGGGGGTAAGTTGAGAATCGTTGCGTCTGAAACCGCTTTTAAAGCGAGTTCCTTGAGATTGGTTGTCCCGTCAGCTTGACGCGCCAATTCTTCCCCAATCAGATCGAAGACTTCAATCAAAGAACAACGGTTTTCAAAAGCAGCCGCAAATGAGCGTTCCTGGTTTAATAAAGCTAAAAAATCGGCGGCTGGGAGGATTAAACAAATGGTTTCTGTAGAAGCGATCGCTGTCTCGCAAGCTGTTCCCCGAATTAAGCTTACCCATCCAAGAATTTCTCCGGGTTCTAATAATTTCAGGGTGACAGGTGCTTGGCTCCGGGGGTCATAACCTAAAAGGCGGGCTTGCCCTTGATAGATGATGGCAATTTGCGCTGGCATTGTTTCTCGCACAAACATTGCCTGTCCCATGCGGTAGCGCAAAAATTGAAATTTTGTTGCGACTCTTTCTAAGACAACCGATGGCAGTTGATTAAACGGAGATATACCAGCGAGAATTTCTTTGATACTAATTGCCGTATGGGTCATCCCGTTTTGCGGCTACGCTCTCCATCCAAGCTGTAACTTGATGGGAAAGAACGCCGTCCTCCTTATTCAAATATTTACAATCTATTACAGTTAAAACCGATGCTTTTGCTGAAAAAAACAGAATATTTTAATAAGTGATGCCTCAGATCCGTTTGAATCATTTTGACAGGTTTAGCACCACTCTTCTGTAGTTTATCAGAATAGTTCAATGCAAGAAAAATGCGTATTCTTGAAGTTGTTTTTAACACCTAAATAGAGCGATCTCTACTTAGCGATCGCTCGTTTACGCTGCTGCCAGTTGACCGCTTGGTTCAACTTTACGATTTGTTGCAGCTCCCAGCCAAATTTTGTCTGCTTCGGGTAGGTTCCCGATTTGCTCTTGCACCCACGTTTCAAAAAGTTCTCGCAGCAATCGTTGACGCATGAATTCATTTAATTGGGCGGGAACTAACTTTTCTAGGCGCACAATGACCATCCATTCACCTAAAGGTCTGGGCGACCAAAGTTGATTCTTTTGACTAACCGATAGCAGTCTCGCCAGATGTGGGTGGAGAGTCCCAATCTCTACCGGGCCGATAGTTCCACCCGTTTGTGCTTCAGGCCCTTGGGAATACTCAGCCGCCAGTTCGCTAAAAGATTGCTCTTGTTCGGAAAGGCGGAAATAAAGTTCTTGGGCAATGCCTGGATCTTTCGTCCGAATCAACGAATAAATGGCGTGATCCAATTGACCTTTGCGCTTGAGAAAATAAGATTCTAGTTTGTTACCCCAAGTCGCTTGTTTAAATTTTTCAATTCTTAACTTCCGGGTTGTCAAGGCTTCTAAATGCTCTTGGCTCATCCCGTAGCGCTCTAGCCAAGCTTGCTGTTCGGCTTCAGAAGTCAGTTGATTTTGCTGGTAGAAATTCCCGCAGGCATGAGCAATTTCTTCAGGCGTACAGTTAAAAGAAGCGATCGCGCTATCAATAATGCTCTCACGCAGCAATTGAGGAAACATTTGGTAGCTAGCCAGTAGGGGAATGATTTCCTCAGCGGTGAGGGTGCGATTACCGATTTGTAAAGCTGTAGTCATACCTGAGTCCCTTTGAATTTCTGGTTTGCGACTGATATTTTGAGCGCGATTGCTCTGACAAAATCTGCAAATCTCTAAGGATGTATCAGCCGAAAAATCAGGAATTATGCAATATGTTACAAAACTTTACTTGTACGCCTCTCTAGGAGCCAGCGCAGGAAGTGGCGTGAGGCACCCCTGTGGGCGATCGCGCGGTGAGAACAACCTCGCCAAAGGTATTCTTCACCCATCCTTGCGCTTCTATCAACTGCTCGGTAGTCTGCCCGGTAGCCGGATGGCTGGGAACAACCGCAGGATTCGGAAGATTCCCGACTTGCTGAGTTCTCAGGCGCAAATCGCTCCAAACTGTGACGCTGCTGAGGGTTTCGCCGGGATTGGGTGGAATTCCACCGCGTCCGGTAACGACCAATTCGCTTTTTTGTTGCCCGACCGTGGTTCCACAACTTGATGCAATCAGTCCAGAGGCATCCACCAAGTCCGTCGGTAAAGCGACTACACCGCGACTGGGGTCAACATCCGGCGTATTGATTTCCACCACACCGTTCACTCCAAACTCAGAACTGGCGGTGATGTCACTTAGAAGAGTTTCGTCTTCCCGAAACTGAATTCCAAAGATGCCTTGAGTCGTAATTTGAATATTCCCCCCATTGCCAGTAAAAGCATTGGCAGTAATGTCGCTATTTTCCCCAGGGACGGCGACGATGAATGAGCTGTTAATCGTGATGTTGCCACCATTGCCACCCGCACCTGCAATGCCTGCGGTACTTGAGATTTTACTGTTGTGGCGCAGCACCAACAAATCCTGCACTAGCACCATATTTCCCCCATTACCGGATGCAGTTGCTGCCGTAATCGTTGCCTGGTTATCTAAACTCAGGCTTTGAGCAGTCAGCTCAAGATTGCCAGCACCTTTGGCATCGTTCGCTGGATTAAAACTGCTTGCGGCTACAGATGCCCCATCCCGGATCGTCAACTTGCCAGTATTAACCCTCAGACTTCCCCCGCGACCTGTGGCGTCAAAAACACCTGGAAAGCCGGGAATTCCCCCAGAAACAGCAAGCAAGCTACTGGGAAACTGACTGCCTTTAGCAATACCCGCTAATTCCACAAACTCGGAAGCTTGAACGGTTAAATTTCCCGCATCCCCTGCACCTAAAGTAGAAGTCTGGATGACGGCTCCATCGCGGACGCGCAATCGTTCAGTCTCAACGCTTAAGGCTCCTCCATCTGCCTGGGAACCGATACCACTGCCGGAAAATAAGCCGCTCGGAAAAGGCAAACCGAGGTGATTTGTCAGCAATTGACCGTCTTCGGAAATAGCAACCCCTCCCAGTTCCACGTCTGAAGCTCGAACTGTCAAAGTGCCTGCCTTGGCTTGGCTAAACTTGCTAAGCGTCGTCACTGCAACTTGTGCCCCATTTTGAACGCTCAAGCGATCGCTCTCTATGGTTAAATTTCCTCCAGTTCCGGTGGCGTTTTGTTCTACTTGGGCACGCAAACTGCTTTGCCTGAGCGTATTGTTTTCGTCGAAACCATAACCCATCGCTTGCACTTGGGTCGCTTTTACGGTCAAATCTCCGGCTTTCCCTTGCCCAAAAGTAGAAGTTGTTACTTCGGCTCCATCTTGGACAATCAATTGTCCAGTTTCAACGGTTAGATTTCCCCCAGATCCGGTAGCTCCCCCTTGGACTGTAGCCCGCAATCCACTTCCAATTTCGCGATCGCTCGATCTGCCACTGACTTCTACCGAATCGGTCGCCCGCACCGTTAAATTCCCGCCCTGCCCTTGACCGAAAGTAGAAGTGGAGACTTGCGCCCCATCCCGGACAATGAATTTTCCGGTTTCAACGGTCAGATTTCCCCCAGATCCGGTGGCTGTTTTTGAATTAACCCTGGCAAATAAACCACTGCGATCGCCACTAAGCGAACTGCCACTAATTTCCACCAACTCCGAGCCAGTGACCGCTAAAGCCCCTCCAGGTGCTGAACCCAAGGTATTCGCCAGCATCTGAGAACCCTCTGTAAGCGCGATCCGCCTACCTTGGACGCGAATATCGCCTCCCCCATTGCCGCTGGTCGTTACCGTCGTTTGCTGGGACTGGATGTCTTGGAAGTTCTGAATATTCGGATACTCCAGCGCATAGCCTTGGGCCGTTGGGGTCAGGTTAACTTGTACGGGGGAAGCGGGTGTGATTGCTCCAGCGACGCCGCCTAATTCAATCCGTCCCCCCGCCGCCTGTAATCTTCCTCCCACGAGCGTCAAGTTACCACCCACTAGCCCCAAGGTTTTCCCAGGCGGCACTTGCAGCTTAGCCCCCTGCACTTGAATGCTGGCGGCTGGTTTTCCAAATTGCAAACCAATCGGGACGCTGACTGTCAGCAGCGGTGTTGTTTGGGGATTCGTGGCGCTGAACGAAGTTCCATCCGCCAAGCTGAGGCTAGTCGCCGTACTCGCCAAAAAAGATCCGCCAATCTTCAGCGCCGCATTTGAGCCGAAAGTAATCCCGTTGGGGTTAATTAGAAATAGATTGGCGGTTCCGTTGGCTCGAATCAAGCCGTCAATCTTAGACTCCGAGGAACCCGTGACGCGGCTGATAATGTTTTGAATATTGGCAGCATTGTTAAAGTAAGCACTGCCGTTAGTCGGAATCGAAAATTCCTCAAAGCTGTGGAACAAGTTGGAGTTAGCTTGCGTACCTCCGGTAATTATTCTGCTGTTGCCACTTTGAGTAACGATGGAGGGCTGGGGTAGGGTTGAATCCTCGACAATTTGCGCCTGCATGGGGCTGGTTGTCACCAGACAGAACCCGGAAAGACTGCCAAAAAGCCAAAATGACAGAGAACGCAGTTTCATACACAAACCCCGTAACTGGGTCGGATTCAACCATTTGCCTGAGTAAAAACGTATCCAGACGTCTGTCAGGATGAAAAAGGCGATCGCTTCCCAGAATAGCGTGCCATTTTGCACGCACGATATCTAAACAATAATCAACACGATGTGCAACTAAGGATTTGCAAAGAAAGTCTCACCCTACGAAGCTGGAAGTACAACCTATCTAGTTCGGGTGAGACAAATGTTTTCTATTGAAGAGTTTATCATTGCGGTTTTCTGCTGTGTGGATGATGGACTGGCTGAAATCACGCAAGGACAACCAATTCGAGCCAAAGGCTTTGCGCCTGCGTTGAGCGATAGCGAGGTGCTGACGATGGAGATTGTGGCGGAGTATCAAGGGATAGACGCTGACCAAGCAATTTTGGGCGTTGCTGAATAGTGGGAGGAATCAAGCAGGAATCGGGACATCTCCAAATCTCAAGTAGTGAAGTAACAAGCGGATTGAATGTCTCAGCATTTCTTGGGATTTGGAATAAC
>NZ_JAMPJY010000054.1:0-39595 GCF_039961875.1 Trichocoleus sp. ST-U2
TTTGTTTTTT
This sequence comes from Trichocoleus sp. ST-U2, assembly GCF_039961875.1. Taxonomy (NCBI): domain Bacteria; kingdom Bacillati; phylum Cyanobacteriota; class Cyanophyceae; order Leptolyngbyales; family Trichocoleusaceae; genus Trichocoleus; species Trichocoleus sp. ST-U2. The sequence continues at coordinate 11 of NZ_JAMPJY010000054.1, forward strand.
TAGCCCCGACAAAGGTTTCCAGTTCATCAAGTTCACCGACTTGTGGAACCACTTCAGGATCATACGCATCAGGCAGGTGTTCTCCAACCTGTTTGACCCAGTAGATGACAGTCGTATGGTGAACACCTGTCACTCGTTCAATCCCTCGAAAGCCCATGCCATTGACATACATCCGTAAGCATTGCTGCTTGATGTCGTCACTGTATCCTTGAGCCATAGTGTAGCGCTCGATAAACTGACGGCGACAACTAACACAAATGTAATTTTGCTTACCCCTTCTCTTGCCGTTTTTACGGATATGAGTAGATTGACAGTCTGGGCATTGCATCAAAACCAACCCTAATTCATCCCTCTATTATGCAATGCCAAAATAAAAACCCAGCCGTTTATACGTCGGCTGGGTTCAGGATGGCAAAAACGCGATTAATCGCGTCTGTCGATACATTTAGCGCTCATCTTAATTAAGCGACTCAGCGTTGGTAGTGGAAGCGGCTAATTCTGCCAAGCGTTCTTGCTGATCTTGAGAAATACAAGCCTGAATAATATGTTCTAGGTCGCCTTGCAGAACTGGGTTAAGGCTGTAATTCTGACCCAGGCGATGGTCGGTGACGCGGTTATCTTTGTAATTGTAAGTACGAATTTTTTCCGAACGGGAGCCAGTACCTACCTGAGAACGCCGCATGGAGGTCACAGCTTCCTGCTGTTCGCGCAGCTTCATTTCGTAAAGCTTGGCACGGAGGATTTGCATCGCGCGTTCTTTGTTTTGCAACTGCGATCGCTCTTCCGTACAGAAAATCCGAATCCCCGTCGGCTTGTGGAACAAGTCGGCAGCAGTTTCTACCTTGTTCACATTTTGACCGCCAGCACCGCCAGAGCGAGCTGTACTCATTTCAATATCCTTCGGGTCAATGTGTATCTCTACATCATCCACCTCTGGCATCACCGCCACTGTTGCCGTTGAGGTGTGAACCCGCCCTCCAGCTTCCGTCACTGGCACTCGTTGTACCCGATGGACGCCTGCTTCAAATTTCAGTTGGCTGTAAACGTTGTCGCCTTGGATTTCCAAGATGGCTTCTTTAAAACCACCCGACTCTGCCCGCGACTCGCTGAGTAACTTAATCTTCCAGTTTTGAGTTTGGGCATAGTACGAGTACATCCGCACCAAATCTCCAGCCCAGATACTCGCCTCATCTCCACCTGTACCCGCGCGAATTTCCAACATGATGTTTTTGTCATCATTGGGATCGCGGGGCAAAAGTAAAATCTTGAGGCGTGTTTCCAAATGCTCAAGCTTGCTTTCCAGTTCTTCCACTTCCAAGGCTGCCATTTCCTGCAACTCAGGATCGCTGGCAGATTCCTTCTGTACCAGTTTTGCTCCCACCAAGTTTTGCTGAGTGGTTTTCCAGCTTTCGTAGGTATTAACAACTTCCTCCAATGAGGAACGAGCTTTTGCCACCCGTTGATACTCATCTGGATTGGAGGCGGTATCTGGATCTGCCAGTCGGCGAGTTAACTCATTAAAGGTTTGCTCAACGGAATTTAATTTTTCCAGCAGGTATGTTTCAGCCATAGGAAATGCGATCGCTCCACAAAAACAGCAGGAAAGCTTATCATCAATAACTTCGACCCAACAGGCGGGTCTCGCTACGAGCAAGCCGACCCGCTACTTTTTGCCTTGGGAACCCGAATCATCACCTTGGGGTTGGGTAGTTTCCAACATTCCATATTTCCGCATGAAGCGCTCTACCCGACCTTCGGTGTCAATAATTTTCTGGGTTCCAGTGTAAAAGGGGTGGTTCCCCGACCAAACATCAACGTGAAGTTCTGGCTGTGTTGAGCCAACGGTCATTACCACTTCTCCGTTGCAGTAAACTTTTGCTTCTGGATACCACTCTGGATGAATTCCTTGTCTTGCCATGATTACTCCTCGACTGGGTAATGTCCCTATATAATTCTAGCTTTCCAGCATCAGCGAGTGCGAGGCAGACCTCGCACCTACCATCGATAACCAACTCAAATGCGATCGCTTTTTTATCGCTTCGAGTACTGCGGAGCCTTCCGGGCTTTGTGCAAGCCGTATTTCTTCCGCTCTTTCGCTCTGGGATCGCGGGTTAAGTAGCCTTCGCTTTTCAGCGGTTGGCGATTGTCCGGGTCGAGTTGGCACAAGGCTCTCGCTACTCCCAAACGAATCGAATCAGCTTGCCCCGTTAATCCACCACCGTGGGCTTTCACCAGAATGTCATACTCATTTTCCAGACCCAGAGTTTCCAGGGGGGCTTTTGCCGCTGACATATAAGCCGGTTGGTAATTGAAGTAATTGTCGCCCGGTCGGTCATTGACAATCATTTGACCGCTTCCGGGAACCAGGCGAACTCTTGCTACGGACGACTTCCGGCGACCTGTTCCCCAATAAACGACTCGACCACTTTGTTCTACTGCTTGCATTAATTTTCTCCTCCTGGAATTGTTTGAATTTTGAGTTCCTGGGGCTGTTGAGATTCATGGGGATGGGATGGTCCCGGATAAACTTTCAGCTTGGTGAACAGTTGTTTCCCTAGAGAACTCTTGGGCAACATCCCGCGCACGGCGTGTTCGATAATCCGCTCTGGGATACGGCCCTGTAGCTTAGCAAAGGTTTCCGTCTTCATTCCGCCCGGACGTCCAGAATGTTTCCGGTAGAGCTTTTGAGTGCGTTTTTTTCCGGTGACTACCACTTTTTCGGCATTGACGACGATCACGAAATCGCCGGTATCCAGATGGGGAGTAAAGGTAGGCTTGTTTTTGCCTCTGAGAATCATGGCAATTTCACTCGCCAGACGACCCAGCCGCTGCTCTGCGGCATCAACGACGTACCAATTGCGTTCGATGGAATCTTGAGATGGGATGGGGGTTTTGTTCATGGTTCTTTTTATACGCTTCAAGGGGTGAGTCAAAAGTTGGTAAGTTGGAGCTTTGAATGTTGAAGAACCTTGTAACCTTCAACCTTCTCATCTTCAAGCTTTCAACTTAGGCAATATTCGGCGGTGACAGTCGGCAAGACCAACTTAGGCTGGGTGTCAAACCAGACTTCCGGGGGAAAGGGAAACTCTGGGTAGCCAACTCGCAACAGGCACAAGCCTTTAGCGGGCGCAGAGTACTTTACTTCGTGACGACGCTGGTTTACCCACAACTCGGTGAAGCTTTCTGGCGATCGCTCTCCCTTTCCTACCTGCACCAGTAATCCCACCAGCAGCCGCACCATGCCATACAAAAATCCGTTGGCTTGAATCTCAATATGAATAAATGAGCCGTCTCGGTAGCACTCTGCCGCCTGCACATCCACCCAGGAATGCGATCGCGCCGAATTTGCCCTGTGAAAAGCAGCCAAATGATGGCTACCTATCAAAGGGGTTAAAGCTGCCTGGATGAGAGATTCATCTAGCGGTGCATAATAATAATGCCAACTGAAGGGCTGCACAAACAAGTTTGGCTTGGGATCTGTATAGAGCGTGTATCGATACCGACGCCAGCTCGCAGAAAACCGAGCGTGCCAATTTGAACCTACAGCCGCTGAGGCTCGAATCAGAATATCATCGGGCAGATGAGAATTAAGAATCGCAGCCCATTTCTCAGCCGGAATGGGACCCGTAGCCTCAAAGTGTGCCACTTGTGCTGCTGCATGCACACCGCTATCAGTGCGCCCCGCACCGTGTAGAGTAACAGGTCGTTCCTGCACCTTAGACAGAACTGTTTCAATCTCTTCCTGCACGGTGCGCCCATTAGGTTGTCGCTGCCAGCCATGAAAATGAGTGCCCAGGTATTGGATTACCAGGGCAACTCGCTGGGTTGATAATGGCATGGCTTGTAACATGATGAGCTTTGAGTAGTGAGTAATGAGTTTTGAATTCTCTCAGTCCTCAGTCCTCACGTTAAACCAGCTCGATGATTGCCATTTCAGCATTATCACCCCGACGTGGCACAGTTCGCAGGATACGGGTGTATCCCCCGTTGCGTTCGCCGTAACGGCTAGCGGCTTGCTCAAACAGGGCATGAACCAACTGTTTGTCATAAATGTAGCCCATGGCTTGCCTGCGGGCTGCCAGAGAGCCGTCCTTTGCCAGAGTAATCATTTTTTCCACTTCCGGGCGCAGCGCCTTAGCACGCGTCTTTGTGGTTGTGATTCGGCCCTGACGGATTAATTCGGTTGTCAGCGCCCTTAACAGCGCTCGACGCTGGTCGGCAGGCTTACCTAGTTTTGGAATACGACGACAGTGACGCATAACGATTTTGAATTGCTAATTGGGAATTGGTAACTGCTAATGGGTACTCGGTGAAGAAGTAATGGGTAATCGGTAATTAATTCTACCTATTACCATTACTCTTTACTTCAAGTTGTTTTCGCAGCCTTTTCGTGAGGCAGGGTAATTCCTAGTCGCCGCTGTAAGGCTTCGATGACTTCTTCTGCCGACTTTTGACCAAAGTTTTTAATCTCTAGTAGATCCTCTTGGCTGTAATCCAGCAAGTCAGCTACAGAGTTAATTTGTGCTCGCTTGAGACAGTTGTATGCCCTCACCGAAAGCTGCAATTCTTCGATTGGGATCTGGCTGGTAGGATCTTCATCATCGGCATAGTCTACCGTCATCGGATCGAGGGTGATATCTTTCAGGGGATTGAACAAATCCACCAGAATACTTGCCGCTTGAGAAAGTGCCTCTTGGGGACTGAGGCTGCCATTCGTCCAGATTTCAAGGATTAGTCGGTCTCTTTCCAGAGAACCGTCAATCCGGGCATCTTCAATGCTGTAGTTAACTTTATGCACGGGCATAAACACAGCGTCAATCTGGAGGAAGTCTAAAGCAGCAGTGTCATCTCGTCCCCGGTCTACGGCGCGATATCCCTTTCCTCGTTCGATGCGGAATTCCATTTCCAACCTAGCGTCGTCTGCTAGGGTAGCAACGTATTGATTAGGATCGACCACCTCAACTTCAGAGGGTAAATCAAATCGTCCGGCTGTCACCGTTGCTGGGCCTGTGACAGTTAATCGAGCAATTTGGGGATGGGAGGAGTGACTTTTGAGTACAATGTCCTTCATGTTCAGCAGAATTTCTAGGACATCCTCCCGAACTCCCTCAACTGTGGCAAACTCATGATTAACCCCAGCAATCCGAACAGCTGTCACGGCTGTCCCTTCTAAATTAGACAGTAGAACCCGCCTCAGTGCATTGCCGACGGTGGTACCTTGACCCCGTTCTAGAGGCTCCAGGACAAATTTGCTATATTGGCTCCGATTATTCTCAGTTTTGGACTCTACACACTCAATTTGAAACTGCGCCACGGAGTGACCTCCCTTCTTCATAAAACCCCTGGAAAGAACGCTAGAAGCTCTTCCCTAGCATTGCCCCTACTGTCTCAATGCCAATTTAGCAGTTAGCTGTTTGCCACTTGCTGCTAATTACGAATTGCTTTGACAGCGATCGCTGTCAAAGCAATTCTAGACTCGACGTCGCTTGGGCGGACGGCAGCCATTGTGGGGGATTGGCGTCACATCTCGAATTAAGGTAATTTCTAGCCCCGCCCCTTGCAGCGCTCGAATCGCGGTTTCTCGACCAGCTCCTGGACCGCTAACCATGACTTCAATCTGACGCATCCCCTGATCGGTCGCCCGGCGAGCCGCGCTTTCAGCTGCGGTTTGCGCTGCAAAAGGAGTTCCTTTTTTTGCTCCTTTAAAGCCACTTGAGCCAGCAGAAGCCCAGGAGAGGACGTCCCCATTCGTGTCAGAAATCGTGACAATCGTGTTGTTAAAAGTAGACTGGATGAAGGCTACGCCATTAGGTACGTTGCGTTTTTGTTTTTTCGGACCTGTTTTTTTTGTTGGTTGTCGCGCCATGTGGATCTAGTTGACAGTAGTTATAATGGGTTGGCTGAATTGGTTGGTCAATTTTGCTTTTAGCAAATGAACGAAATCCAAGCCTCTGCTTTTAGCTTTTCAGCTAGCAGAAGAAGGTTATTTCGGCCCTGGTGCCTTTCTCTTGCCTGCGACTGTGAGACGTCTACCGCGACGGGTTCGCGCATTTGTACGAGTTCGTTGACCCCGTACTGGCAAGCCCATTCGATGACGCCGACCCCGGTAGGTGCCAATGTCAATCAGGCGCTTGATGTTCATCGCCTCCCAGCGTCTGAGATCCCCTTCAATTTGATAGTTGCTTTCCACTGCTTCGCGCAGAGCAGCAACGTCGGAATCACTTAAGTCTTTTACTCTTGTGTCTGGATTAACTTTGGATGCTGCCAAAATTTCTTTGGAGCGCGAGAGTCCAATTCCATAAATGTAAGTCAGACCAATTTCTACGCGTTTATCGCGAGGAAGGTCTACCCCAGCAATCCGTGCCACGCTTGTTGTCTCCCTAGTCTTGCTTTTAGTGCTATAAACTTGTCCTGAGGATCGGGTTGAGTTAACCTTGGCGTTGCTTGTGTTTTGGGTTAGAACAAATCACCATGACTCGACCGCGCCGCCGAATGACGCGGCATTTTTCACAAATTTTTCGGACTGATGCTCGAACTTTCATGCCTATTTTGGCTACATTGCAAGCTCTACATTATATCACTTTTTAAGTGTATTTAAAAGTTCATCTAATTGATGAAGTTTTTCATAACACAAGCTTTTAAAAACGAGCGAGTCGCTTTTTTTGGCAACTACTTTTTGTTGCGTAGCCGGTAAGTTATTCTGCCTTTGGTTAGGTCGTATGGGGTGAGTTCCACTTTGACGCGATCGCCCGGTAGAATCTTGATGTAATTCCGGCGGATTTTCCCGGAAATATGGGCTAATACATTAAACCCATTGTCTAAATCAACGCGAAACATTGCATTAGGCAGGGATTCTGTTACCGTGCCTTCCATTTCAATTAAATCTTGTTTAGCCAAGTTATCCTTTTCCTCAATTCTTCAGCTTGCCTACTGTCATTCACAGCTCATTCCCCTGACTGACAGTCAAGGTCTTATTAACATATTTTATCAAAAATTTACTTCATCAGGTTGGGGGTCAGTCGCAGCCGCCAGTCTGGAAAGTAGATTAGCAACGAACTGACCCCTGACATTGGGCGATCGCACCCGCTCCTGTCAAGAATGAACAACTTGTTTGAGTGCGGAAGTAACTTCCTCTAGAGAGCGATCGCCATCAATTGAAACCAACTGTTGGCGCTGCTTGTAGAAATCAATTAGCGGAGCCGTTTGGTTGCGATAAACTTCCAAACGATGACGAATGACTTCTTCTGTATCATCTGTTCGTCCTTGCTTGCGACCTCGTTCCAGCATCCGATCTACCAAAACTTCGTCCGCAACTTCCAGATTGAGAACGTAATCGGAGACTTGGTCTAATTTTTGCAACAATTCATCCAGAAAAGTTGCCTGAGAGACGTTACGGGGGAAACCATCTAAAATCCAACCAGGTTGGGCATCTGTTTGGGTCAAGCGATCGCGCACCAAATCCAATATCAAAGCATCGGGAACCAACTCACCTCGATCCATATAGGACTTCGCCTTCAAACCGAGTTCAGTTCCAGCCGCCTTGGCATTTCTCAAGATATCACCCGTGGAAACATGAGGAATTTCCAGCTCTTGAGCGAGGATATGTGCCTGAGTTCCCTTCCCCGCTCCTGGCGGCCCCAAAAAAATCAATCGCGTCACTACTGCTTCACCATTCCTTCATAGCGCTGGGAAATGACATAGGTTTGGATTTGCTTTGCTGTATCAATTGCCACGCCCACCAAAATCAGCAAAGAAGTAGCTCCCAGCCCTTGAAAAGTTGTAATGCCGGTGGCTCTTTCTACAATTGTGGGCACAATTGCCACTAATCCCAAAAAGATAGCGCCTAAGAAAGTTAGCCGATTCAAAACTCCTTCCACGTAATCGCTAGTAGCCCGCCCTGGACGGATGCCAGGTATGCTGGCTCCCATCTTTTTCAAGTTCTGTGATAAATCCACAGGATTTACAATCAAAGATGCGTAAAAGTAGCTGAAAAACAGAATCAAGATCAGATAAACAACCTCATAAACTCCGGGCGTCTGACTATTGGGATTTAGAGCATTCGCAACTTGATTGAGAACTTGATGTATTTGACTCAAGACCGGATTATTGCCCGTATTTTGAGTCATCTGAGCTAGGAAACCTGGGAAAATTAGAACGGAAGAGGCAAAAATGATCGGCATAACTCCACCCTGGTTCAGCCGCAAAGGCAGGTAGCTCGTCCTTTCCCGGTAGAGTCGTTTACCTACCTGTCGGCGTGCCGAAATAATCGGAATCCGCCTGGTTCCCTCCTGGACAAACACAATTCCCAAGATCATGACTAGGAAAACTAGCAGCAGAATGATCACGGGTCCCACATTGCGATTGTCAACCTGGGCATAATTAATAGTTTGCCCAAGCGATTTAGGTAGAACTGCAACAATATTGATGAAAATCAACAAAGAAGCACCGTTACCAACCCCTCGCTCCGTAATCAGCTCTGACACCCACATAACAAACATTGAACCAGCGGTTAGAGCAAGTGCAGTCTCCGCGATAAACAGGGGTCCCCGAACGTTTGTTGCATAGCGTTCAAGCCATACCGCAATGAAGCTAGTTTGAATCAAAGCCCCTCCCAGCGCTACATAGCGAGTAATCTGAGAGATTTTTCGCCTTCCAGCTTCTCCTTCATCCTTCTGCAATTTTTCCAAAGAAGGAATGGCAGCTGTTAGTAATTGGATAATGATGGAGGCATTGATATAGGGCAAAATCCCTAGAGCAAAAATCCCCAAGGCGGTAATTCCGCCCCCAGAGAAGATGTCCAGAAATCCAATTAATTGGTTATTTTGAATATCTTGAGCAAACCTAGCCCGGTCAATTCCCGGTACTGGCAAAAAGATGCCAATGCGAACTAAAATCAGCAAGCCGATGGTGAGAAGCAGCCGACCTCTAAGACCGGCTGCTTGAGCCATCTGTGCAAAGGTTTCCTGAGCAGTTGGGCTTTTGTCTCGACTAACGACCATGTAAGGAATACCTCAACGATGAGCAAGAGACGCTGGCATGCAATATGCTTAACCCTTATGGGCACGGGCAGCAACAACTTCACAACTGCCACCAGCGGCTTCAATCTTGCTACGAGCCGAGCCAGTGAAAGCTGCTGCTTTTACGTTCAGAGCCACATTCAGTTCACCGTCACCGAGGATTTTCAGAGAACCATGATTTGCGGTGAGAATGCCAGACTCCATCAATGAGTCTAGAGTCACTTCCGTGTTAGCAGGGAGTGATGCCAGCTTACTTACGTTGATCGTAGTGTATTGCTTACGATTAATGACCGTAAAGTGCTTTAACTTAGGCAGACGACGGTACAGTGGCATTTGTCCGCCTTCAAATCCGGGTCGTGTGCCCCGCCCCGATCTCGATTTTTGACCGCGCATCCCAAAGCCACCACTGGCACCTTGACCAGCTGCTATGCCTCGTCCAATGCGTCGGCGGCGCTTCTTTGAGCCTTTTTTAGGAACTGCATCTTCTAATCTCATTCGCTTGACCTAGAGAATTGACGACTTATTTTTTTAGGGAAGCTATTAGCTGTTAGTGTTTTGTTGTTTGTCCAAGATATTAAAGTTGCCTTTAAACTGAGAGTCACTAATAGCTAATCGCTGATGGCTAAATTTAGGCGTAGAGATTTTCGATAGGAATCCCGCGTTCTTCAGCCACTTCAGAAAATGTACGCAAGGTGGAAAGAGCATTCACGGCGGCTCTAGCATTGTTCAAAGGGTTATTAGAACCCAGCTGCTTTGCCAAGATGTTCCGCACACCTGCTAACTCCAGCACAGTACGTACAGCACCACCGGCAATAACACCCGTTCCTGGGGCTGCGGGTCGCATCATCACTTGGGCACCACCTCCGGCTCCGTTAATAGGATGGGGGATAGAATTTGCCTTGGTCAAGGGGATGTCAATTAAGTGTTTTTTGCCATCGGCAACGCCTTTACGAACAGCTCCAATTACATCACTTGCTTTGCCAACGCCGACGCCAACTTGACCGCGCTCATTGCCAATGACAACGATCGCGCGGAAGCTGAGTTTTTTACCGCCTTTGACGACCTTACTAACACGACGGATCTGGATCACCCGTTCTTGAAAGGTGATTTCTTTTTCCCGACGTGCAGAACTTTTCCGACGCTCTTTTGCCATAGTTTTATCCTGAACCTTGAAAGTGAGAGTAAAAACTAAAAATGTAAAAAGGCAAAAGAAAGAGAAATCAAAGGTAGAAATATGAACATAAAAACTTCTTTCTTTTTACTTTTGCCTTTTGCATGCTTGTCTTTAGAAATCCAACCCAGCTTCGCGAGCAGCGTCTGCCAGGGCTTTGATTCGACCGTGATAAAGGTTGCCGCCTCGGTCAAAGACAACCCTCGAAATGCCTTGAGCGATCGCTCGCTGAGCAATTAACTTGCCTACCTCAACAGAGGCGGCACAGGAAGCTCCTGTTGTTAACTGTGATTTTAGATCCGGTTCCAAAGTTGAGGCACAGGCAAGAGTACGTTGTTGAGTGTCGTCAATTACCTGGACATAAATGTGCTGATTGGATCGAAAGACAGCTAACCGAGGACGCTCACTACTGCCATTTACCTTACGCCGCACCCGGTGATGGCGACGTTGAATTAGTTCTTTACGAGTTAGCTTCATCTTTACTTCTTACCTGCCTTTCCAGCTTTACGTCTTACGACTTCACCCGCATAGCGAATGCCTTTACCCTTGTAAACTTCCGGTGGACGGACAGCACGGATTCGAGCAGCGATATTTCCTACGATTTCTTTATCAATGCCGCTTACAACTACATTTGTGTTGTTTTCTACGGCCATTTGAACACCGTCGGGAGGTTCAATCTGAACTGGATGACTGTAACCCACGCTCAGAATCAGATTGCGACCTTGAACTGCCGCACGATAACCGACTCCCTGGATTTCTAGACGACGCTGAAATCCTTGGGAAACTCCATCGACCATGTTGGCAATCAGAGTACGAGAAAGACCGTGGCGTTGACGAGCTGCGCGAGATTCATCCCGCCGCTTGACCAAGATCGTTTCTCCCTCCTGCTCTATACTCACCTCAGATGGTAGAACCCTGGATAGTTCTCCTTTAGGCCCTTTCACTGCAACATGTTGCCCGTCGATCGAGACTTGTACCTTAGCAGGAATATTAATAGGGCGTTTGCCAATACGAGACATGACTTAATCCTCCTAATCAATTAGCCGTTAGCCGTTAGCTGTTAGCTGTTAGCTTTTGGTCTATCGGTGAGTCCGAAAGTCTGTGCTTTTCTAGGTTTTTGAAACCTACCAGCCAATCGAGCTAATAGCTAATAACTAATAGCTATTAGCTTATCTACCAGATGTAGCAAAGCACTTCTCCACCTACACCCTGACGCCGTGCTTCCCGGTCAGTCATAATGCCGCTGGAGGTAGAAATGATCGCAATTCCGATACCGCCCAGCACGCGGGGTAGTTCTTTGCGGTTAGAGTAGACCCGCAGACCAGGTTTGCTGACCCGCTTCAAGGTATTAATAATCGGTTGACGGTTTTTGCCTTTGTATTTTAGAGAAATTAGCAAGTGTTGCTTAATCCCTTCGCCAACTTCTTCAAATTCAGCAATAAAGCCTTCCTCCCTGAGGACTTTGGCAATACTGCGAGTCATCTTTGTCGCTGGTATTTCTGTTGTTTGGTGCCGCGCCAGATTCGCATTCCGAATGCGAGTCAGCATATCTGAAATTGTGTCGTTTGCCGCCATTATTCCCTCCTTATTTTGACTGCCTCATTGATCCCGGAAAGGCATTCCCATTTCTTTTAGCAAGGCGCGGCCTTCTTCGTCGGTATTTGCTGTAGTAATAATGGAAATGTCCATGCCCCGAATTTGGTCGATGCTGTCGTATTCGATTTCTGGAAATATCAGCTGTTCTCTAATGCCTAGGCTGTAATTTCCCCGACCATCAAAGCTCTTGGGACTAATGCCGCGAAAGTCCCGAATCCGTGGCAAGGACAGGTTAATTAATCGGTCGAGAAAGGCATACATCCGATCCGCCCGCAGAGTCACCATCACGCCGACTGGCATCCCTTGGCGAAGTTTAAATCCAGCGATCGCCTTTTTCGCCCGCGTCACTACTGGTTTTTGACCCGTAATTTTGGCAATTTCAGCAAGGGAAGATTCCAACGCTTTAGCGTTGGTAGAAGCCTCACCTAGACCTCGATTAACCGTAACCTTTATGACTTTCGGTACCTGATGGGTATTCGTGTAATTAAACTGAGTCATCAGTTTAGGAACGATCGTATCTTGGTACAGCGTTTTCAGTTTTTGTGTCATTGTTTTTTTCCTTAATATCCCTGGGCTTGGTCAGGGGAAATAGCAGTTAGTAATTAGCAATATGCTGTAACTAACAACTATTTAGTCAATAATTTCACCCGTCTTTTTGAGCATCCGCACTTTGCGTCCTTCTTCATTCAAGGTGTAGCAAATGCGGCTGGCAATCTTTTGTTGAGCCGAGTAAAGCATCACGTTGGAGCTATGGATTGGTGCCTCTACTGTCACGATTTGACCGGATTCACCTTCTTGTTGAGGTTTAACGTGCTTGGTTTTAATGTTGATGCCTTTGACAATTACTCGACTTTCTTGGGGAAGCGTCCGCAAAATTTCACCAACCTTGCCTTTATCACGACCGGCAATCACTTGTACTGTGTCGCCTTTTTTGACATGCATTTTATAGCGCTGGGGAAGCTTCGTCCCGTTTCTTTTAGACTGTTTTTTTGCGGCCATTAGAGTACCTCCGGAGCTAGAGAAACAATTTTGGTGAAGTTTTTGTCGCGCAGCTCGCGTGCAACTGGCCCAAAAACGCGCGTCCCTCTAGGGTTGCCATCTGCGTTGATGATGACGGCGGCGTTATCATCGAAGCGAATACTCATACCGCTGTCCCGGCGCATATTTTTTCGGGTACGGACAATCACGGCTCGCACAACATCCGACTTTTTAACCGCCATATTGGGAATGGCATCTTTGACGACCGCAATGATTACGTCGCCAACACCGGCATAGCGTCGGCCACTGGCACCTAAGACGCGGATGCACATCAATTTACGAGCGCCGCTGTTGTCTGCGACATTAAGGTAAGATTGGGGCTGAATCATAGTTCTTAGCTTCGGATGCGTAAGTTTTGAATAATAGTTTTGAGCTGTAAGTTTTAAGTTTTAGCAAAAGAAAGAACGTAAGAAGTTTGATTTTTATTCCCGACATTCTTTCGTTAAATTTCCGCTTAAAACTTGTTACTGACGGGTTTACCTCATTAAATATTCGGTGTCAAATCGAAATTTTCGATGAACCCGTCTTTACAAACTCAAAACTCATAACTTTACTTATTGAACCTCACGGTTGAGAATTTCAGCGACTGCCCATCGTTTGGTGCGGCTTAGAGGACGTGTTTCGGAAATCCGGACGCGATCGCCTACCTTGCACTGATTTTCTTCGTCGTGAGCTTTGTAACGCTTTGTACGCACTACAATTTTTCCGTACTTAGGGTGCGGTGAGCGGTTCTCGACAGCAACCACTACGGTCTTTTGCATCTTGTCGCTGACGACCAAGCCAACTCGTTCTTTAACTGCCATTGGGGTCTACTCCTCGGATGTTGCATCTGGTTGTGGCTTTTGAGCCTTTGCAGCCCGTTGCCGCTCCCCTTCTACAGTTAGGAGCTGACCTAAACGATGCTTCGTATGCTTGAACTGGTGTAACTTTTCCAAGCGTCGGGTTGCCTGTTGCAGCCGTAAATCAAACAGCTGACGCTTGACAGCTAAAATTTCTTCAGCCAGTTCTCGATCGCCTAAATTTCTGGCTTCTTCTATCTTGGGCAGAGCCATAACTCACACAGTCCCTTCTTCTTCACGAGTGATGAACTTCGTCTTAATTGGCAACTTGTGGGAAGCTAGACGCATCGCCTCCCTGGCGGTTTCTTCAGGAACCCCAGCAATCTCAAACAAGATCCGGCCTGGCTTCACGACAGCTACCCAAAATTCTGGCGAACCTTTACCAGAACCCATACGGGTTTCAGCAGGGCGCATTGTAACTGGTTTATCGGGGAAGATCCGAATCCAGATTTTTCCACCCCGACGGATGTAGCGAGTCATGGCTCGGCGGCTGGCTTCAATTTGACGGGAGGTAATCCAAGAAGGTTCTGTGGATTGGAGGCCAAAGTCACCGAAGTTTAGGCTACTGCCGCGAGTTGCCAAACCGTTCATCCGCCCGCGCTGCTGTTTGCGAAATTTTGTTCTTCTGGGACTTAACATGACTTGGTAAGGGGTAATTGATAATTGGTAATTAGTAATTGGTAACTGGTAATTGGGCGTTTTCTTTTTGATTACCCATTACCGATTACCGATTACCTATCAACCTATTCATTAGAGCGGTCTTCAAATTGCTGGCGACGACGCTGTTGACGACGTCTAGGCTGAGCGTTGTTAGGAGCCGGAATTTCTTCCTGACCAGGAATCACTTCACCTTTGAAGATCCAAACTTTAACGCCAAGAATGCCGTAAATAGTTTTGGCAGTGCGGTAAGCGTAGTCAATGTTGGCTCGAAGAGTATGCAGAGGAACTCTGCCTTCCCTTGTCCACTCGGTTCGGGCAATTTCCGCCCCGTTTAACCGTCCGCTGACTTGTACTTTAATTCCCTGGACTTCAGCTCGTTGGGCACGTTGAATCGCTTGACGCACGACGCGCCGGAAGGAAACTCGTCGCTCTAACTGTTGAGCAATATACTCAGCAATCAGTCCGGCGTCGGCATCTACCCGTGCTACTTCGATCACGTTGATCCGAATTTGACGATTGCCACCGCCTAAAGCTTCTTGAAGATCGCCGCGTAATACTTCAATGCCAGTACCACCGCGACCTACCACAACACCCGGTCGAGCTGTGTGGATTTCTAAGTCAATTTGATCGGCTTTGCGCTCAATCCGTACTTGGGAGATACCAGCGTTACTGAGTTTTTTCTCTACGACCTGCCGAATGGTGTGGTCTTCTTGCAGGAGTTCTGGGTAGCGCTTAGCATCCGCAAACCAACGGGAGCGATGTTCTTGGGTAATCCCCAGCCGAAAACCAATTGGATGAATTTTCTGTCCCACGAATGCGTCCTCTTAAATCAGCTAATTGCTAATTGCTAATTGTTCAAAAGCTTGTTTCTGACAACTAGCGCTTAGCCAAAGTAGTGTTATTCATCTGCGGCTGCTTGTGCAACAGCTACAGTGATATGACACGTTGGTTTACGAATTTGATATGCACGACCTTGAGCGCGGGGTCGGAAGCGCTTCAAGGTTGAGCCTTGGTCAGCATAAGCCTTAGAAACCACTAATCTCGCGGGATCTAAACCGGCGTTATGTTCGGCATTGGCGGCTGCTGAGCGCAGTACCTTGCGGACGGGATCGCAAGCCCGATAGGGCATAAATTCCAGAACGATCAGTGCTTCCCGATAGGAGCGTCCCCGAATTTGGTCGAGAACCCGGCGCACCTTGTGGGGAGACATCCGGATGTATCGCGCGATCGCTTTCACTTCTTCTGTAGTATCAACTGCCATAGATTTCTCCCTTTTAATAATTTTGAATTTGGAATTCTGAATAATCTCAAAACCCAAACTTCAAAATTACCTCTTTGCCTTGGAATCTTTCGAGTGTCCCCGGAAGGTGCGAGTTGGAGCGAATTCTCCCAACTTATGCCCTACCATTTGCTCAGTGACGTAAACTGGCACGTGAGTCCGCCCGTTATGAACCGCGATGGTGTGACCTACCATTTGCGGTAATACAGTTGAAGCACGAGACCAAGTTTTAATAACCTGCTTATCGCCCCTAGCATTCAAATTTTCAATCTTTTTCAACAAATGGTCCGCAACAAAAGGACCTTTTTTAAGAGAACGACCCATAGTTCAAATAACCCCAATTACTTCTGGATTTTTGGATCTTGGATTTTGGATTTTGGACGTATTGCTAATCTAAAATCCAAAATCTAAAATCCTAGGACTCCCGACCGCCCCGACCTCGCTTAGAAGATTTGCGACGACGCCGGACAATTAATTTATTGCTTGGCTTGTTCCGCTTACGGGTCTTAGCACCTAAAGTTGGCTTACCCCAAGGTGTGACTGGTCCACTTCTACCAATTGGTGCCCGTCCCTCACCACCGCCATGTGGGTGATCGACTGGGTTCATGACACTGCCTCTTACCTTCGGACGGCGTCCCTTCCAGCGATTGCGACCAGCTTTACCAGCACTCAAGTTGCGATGCTCAACATTGCCGACTTGTCCGATGGTAGCGTAGCACTCGCGGCGGATCATGCGGACTTCACCGGAGGGTAGCTTGATAGTGACATAGTCGCCTTCTTTAGCGACTACTTGTGCAGTGGCACCAGCAGCGCGAACAATTTGCCCGCCCCGTCCAGCAGTCAGTTCTACGTTGTGAACGGCAGTTCCTAACGGAATTTTGCTTAATGGTAATGCGTTGCCAATTTCAATTGGGGCGTCTGGGCCAGCAGTGATAACTGTACCGACGGTTAAGCCGACTGGGTGAAGAATATACCGCTTTTCGCCATCCTGGTAATAAACCAGGGCAATCCGGGCATTACGATTTGGATCGTACTCAATGGTTGCCACTTTTGCCGGGATATTGCGCTTATCGCGGCGAAAATCGATTTCCCGATAGAGTTGTTTATGACCACCACCCCGACGGCGGCTAGTAATCACCCCACGATTGTTTCGACCTTTGGGGCGATGCTTTGTGTAGGTTAGTGACTTTTCCGGCTCACTCCGCGTAACTTCGGCAAAGTCCGAAATGGTAACTTGACGAGTACTGGGAGTATAAGGCCGATAAGAACGGATGCCCATAACTTAAAAAAGAGGTTTGAAGGTTGAAGTTTGAAGACGCTTGTAGGGCGGCTTTCCGTTGAGATGGTTGAAATTAGTTAAAATTTAAAATTTCAACTTTCCAACTTTCCAACTTATTAAACTTCTGGGAAGAGGGTAATGGTCTCTCCGCTTGCCAGAGTTACAATTGCTCGCTTGTACTGAGGCTTAAACCCTGCAAATTTGCCGACGCGACGCTTTTTGCGCGGTAGGCGAAGGGTGTTCACACTCACAACCTTTACTTTAAACAGGTCTTCAATTGCTGCTTTAATTTCTGGCTTAGTCGCTTTGGGAACAACTTCAAAGACATACTTGTTCTGCTCCATCAGCAGAGTTGCCTTTTCAGTTACGATCGGTCGATACACCAGATCCGCAAGTTCGCGGGGGTTATACTGACTCACTGTAAACCTCCTGAATTTTGGCAAGGGCGGATGGCGTTGTCACGATTTTGTCAGCTGCCAACAGGTCAAAGATATTCAATTGGGTGGCAGGGATGATCTTCATTTTGGCAACGTTCCGGGCTGACAAATAAACGTTTTCTTCCCGTTCAGCTAGGATCAGCAGGACTTTAGAATCTGGTTGGACGCCCCAACGTGCGATCGCTTCTACCAATTCTTTAGTCTTAGGCCGAGGCAACTTGTCAGCAAATTCCTCCACCACAATCATGTCTTCAGCTCGGCTAAAGAAGGCGGTTCTCAGTGCTAAACGCCGTTCCTTCCGGTTCATCTTTGTATCATAGTCTCTTGGCTTGGGACCAAAGATGACACCGCCGCCTCGCCACAGTGGTGAACGAATCGACCCAGCACGAGCGCGACCCGTCCCTTTTTGACGCCAAGGCTTACGACCTCCCCCCCTAACTTCCGCGCGGGTTTTGGTGCTGGCTGTGCCTTGACGAGCATTCGCCTGTTGCCTTACTAAGGCTCGGTGGACAATATGAGCCGCATTCTCTTCTTTAGCAACTTTTAATTCTAGAGTTGCCTGTCCGACCTCTTCCCCGTTCCAGTTTCGTACTACACAGTTAACCATATCCGTTGTCCTTTGTTCGTTGCTAATTGCTAATTGCTAATTGAAGATTGCTAAGTATCAAAAGCTCTTAGCGATTAGCCAGCCTGACCTTAGAAAATGACTACTTTCGACCTACTTTCTTGGCAGGAACAATATTAACCAGCGCCCCTGGCTTACCAGGAACCGCTCCCTTGATCAGTAGTAAATTGCGTTCTGCGTCTACCCGCACTACTGTCAATTTGCGAACGGTAACGCGCGTACCACCTAGACGACCTGCCATCCGCTTACCGGGATAAACACGCCCCGGTGTGGTTCCAGGGCCGATCGAACCAGGTAGACGGTGGTTTTTGGAACCGTGGGACATAGGCCCTCGCTTAAAGTTGTGGCGTTTTTGATAACCGGCGAAGCCTTTTCCAATGCTTGTGCCGATTACATCCACAATTTGACCCGCAGTAAAAATATCTGGTTTGAGTTCTTGCCCTAGTTCAAACTCTCCCACATTCTCAAAGCGATACTCTCGCAGTTTTTTCAAGGGAGGAGCGCTTGATTTTGCCAAGTGACCCAATTCAGGCTTGTTCAAACTCTTGGGTTTGACTTCTTTATAACCAAGCTGGACGGCAGTATAGCCATCTGTTGCTTTGGTTTTAATTTGCGTAACGGTGCATGGCCCTGCTTGAATGACCGTCACAGGAATTGCTTTTCCTGTTTCGTCAAATATTTGGGTCATGCCGAGTTTGGTGCCGAGGATACCAACAGACACGGCTTTCTGGTCTCTCCTTTTTACACAGTACAAAGAGGCGGGATTACGAGTATTTCGTAAATCCGCTTGCTCCAACAAACGTTGTTATCAAACCAGCCAGCTGGGGCGCATCCTCGGATTGAGAGAGGCAAGCTTTCAAGTCAGCCTAATTTAGGCTTTTTCTTTAGCTGGGATGAAGCTATTCGACGGTCGGGTAAGCGCTAGAAGCGCGTTGCCTATATTCGCGGGGACTTAGGTGGCAAGCCATCCAGTATCCGAGAAAGCGAAAGGGCTTTTTCCGGCTGAAAAGGGTTCTTCTCAAGAAACCTTCTAGATCGTCGCTAATCCTGAAATCGATGTCCCTGTTGCTTTACGCTCGCTGGGGGCACTAACCTCTTATGAGAAAGACTCAATAGTTTTTCACTCGGAAGGCGTGCTGTCCCTGGACTCGATTTCAACTTCAGCGGCAATAGCTGCTCGAATTTTGATCACAATCGTTAACTATAAACGATTTGTTACAACTTGTCTAGCAATTGTGCCAAAAAAATTTAGCGGTCTGCTGGATCGTCTGCCTCGCTTGTCGTGCAACTCCAGATCCAGAAGACAACTGTCCAGTTAACGGCTTACGGATAGATAAGGAAGAAGGCGATCGCATACCAACGACCCGCACTTAGGTCGGTTATAGCATTTCACAATGTGTTTGCACAGTCTTTGTAAACACAGTATTACAACTCCAGCAACATCTTCCCTACAGTTAAATGGACTACAAGAGATTGCAGATAGAAGCAAGCTGGCTTTCAAGCATAGATTCAGCCGTTCAACGTCACTTGTTTGAGCTGCGTTTTTCCAACCTGCGGCATTAAAGCGCAATAAGGGATTAGCAGTACATGATTTTTTGGATTAGGTCCATTATCACCCATCTTCACGAGAAGCCTGTTCGCTTATTTTGAGTCGATATTGACTCAAATAAAGTCAAATCTTTACTAAACTCTAAGTAGGGATCG
Source organism: Trichocoleus sp. ST-U2 (assembly GCF_039961875.1). Taxonomy (NCBI): domain Bacteria; kingdom Bacillati; phylum Cyanobacteriota; class Cyanophyceae; order Leptolyngbyales; family Trichocoleusaceae; genus Trichocoleus; species Trichocoleus sp. ST-U2. Next base: position 19,656 of record NZ_JAMPJY010000054.1, read on the forward strand.
CACCTCCACAAAAAGCGCGATCGCCCAAACAGTTTAACCTCGATTGTCTGTAAGCCTATGTTCAAACGAGGCTCAAAACTCAACACTGTCTGGAAAAAGTGCAACCTTACTAAAATTTTCAAAGCTTTTGTTGCACATTGCTTTTTGCTTAAAGTTGATAGGTTCCTCAGCGCCCAACTATAATAAATTGCCAGCAGCAATTAACAAAACTTAAAGCTGGGTAGAACATAAAAATATGGCACTGATCACCATCGGCAATCAATTCGTCAAAGACTTGGAAAAGTCAGGTGCTTTAGGAACGTATGTACCCTTAGAAGGAGGGTTTGAAGGGCGTTACCAGCGGCGGTTGCGTGCAGCTGGCTATACCACTTTAAGCCTATCAGCACGGGGACTCGGCGACGTAGCAACGTATTTAACTGGCGTACACGGCGTTCGTCCCGCGCATTTGGGCAAGAAAGACATTCGTGTTTACTACGTGCCACCTATCGTGACCTATCAGTTGGAACAACTACCTCCCAAATCGAAGGGACTGGTGCTGTGGATAATTGAAGGACACGTATTGTCCCGTGAGGAAGTGGAATATTTAACCACCTTGCCAAGTATAGAGCCACGCCTAAAGATTGCTGTAGAAATGGGGGGCGATCGCGCTTTCCGCTGGACACCGCTTAAAAACGCGATCGCTGCTGCTTAAACCCGCGTCAGTCAATCCAATCTTAGGGTCGCACCAATGCTTGGGTGTAGCTCTAAGTCATGTCGAGCTAAAACGAGCTGGAACGTCTGAATAGTCAAGCTTTATGACCTACAGACGTTTTAGCTCGGCTAGAGGATTTTGATACCTTTAAAGAAGTAAGCAAATAAGGCAAACTCTTATGGTAGAAAACCGCGACTATACATTAATTATTGACAAAAGCGGCAGTATGTCGATGACAGACCAGCCAGGCGGGAAAAGCCGCTGGGTCATGATGCAGGAGTCTACTCTCGCTTTAGCCAGTAAATGTGAAGAATTTGATCCGGATGGCATCACTATCTATCTATTTTCCGGTCGATTCAAACGCTATGACAATGTAAACGCCAGTAAAGTCGCACAAATTTTCCGCGAAAACGAACCGTCTGGACGCACTGACTTAGCGGCAGTCCTTCTAGATGCGACGAATAACTACTTCCAGCGTAAAGCAGCAGGACAAACCAAGCCCAATGGAGATACCATTTTAGTCGTCACAGATGGGGAACCGGATGACCGGAAAGCGGTAATGAAGGTAATTATTGAAGCGTCGCGCCGTATGGATCGAGATGAAGAACTCGCGATTTCCTTTATCCAAGTTGGCACAGACGCGCAGGCAACAAAATTTCTGAAAGTGCTGGATGATGAACTGCAAAGTGCTGGGGCAAAGTTTGATATCTGCGACACAGTCACGATGGATGACATGGAGGACATGACCCTAACGGAAGTGTTGATCAATGCCATTATTGACTAAGTTCAAAGTCTAATTTGGGATTTGGGATTTTGATCGTGAAGAGAAATCTAAAATCTCTCTAGAGGCGTCCAAAATTATGGAATCAATCGATGACATACTCGCGGCAGTCAAGGCTGAGTATGAGACAAAAGATAAACCAAAAGAACTGCAAAAACCGCCACAACTGAAAGAAGAACCAGTCAAACCGCAACCAGCGAACTTCTTACAAAATCATTCTGCGAACCTCCCGCTTGCAAACACAATTCCGGAATTGCCCCGGCAAAAATGGCAAAACGAGCCGATTAGCTCATCTGAAGACATTGTTCTGGCTCAAATTAGGGCTGAGTTTGAAGAACAAGAACGTACAGAACAGCTAAAAAAACAGCAACAACTCAGAGAAGAACAACTCAAACAGGAACAACTAAGGCAGAAACAACGGGAAGTATTCAAAAACCAAGCGCGAGAATGGCTGAAAAATTTAAAGCCACTTTCAGAAGAAGGTCTTTGGTTTGAAGAGTTTGCCGATGCATATCCCTCTAAAATTGAGGCGGCGATTGATTATTTGCAAGCCTTGCGGGAGACTAAGCCGTAGAAGCCAGCAGCGATCGCCAGAATGATAATTAATCCCCTCTCTGCTGTAGAAATTTTTATATTTCTTTTATCTAATCCAACTAGATAGTCACAGCAGGTGGGCTAGGCTAGATTGGGAAATCTTGACAAACACTGGAGGTTATCTTTGGTGGAAGGAGGATCTGTGGCAGAAGACCGTGACTATACATTAATCATCGATAAAAGCGGGAGTATGTCTACCCCAGAGCCACCGAGCGGTAGAAGCCGTTGGGAAACCGCAGAGGAATCTACTCTAGCGTTGGCGAGGAAATGTGAAAAGTTCGATCCCGATGGGATTACGCTTTACCTATTTTCCGGTCGGTTTAAGCGATTTGATAATGTGACTTCTAGCAAGGTAGCGCAGATATTCCAAGAAAACGATCCCTCTGGCACTACGAATCTTGCCGATGTCTTGAAAAACGCCACCGACAACTACTTTGAGCGGAAGGCGGCTGGTCAGACTAAGCCAAATGGCGAGACAATTCTAGTGATTACAGATGGTGAACCCGATGACCGCAAAGCCGTGATGCGGGTGATTATTGAAGCCTCTCGCCGAATGGATAGAGATGAAGAATTAGCCATCTCCTTTATTCAAGTGGGTTCGGATCAAACGGCGAGTCGGTTTCTGAAAGCCTTGGATGATGATTTGCAAGGTGCCGGGGCAAAGTTTGATATTTGCGACACTGTAACGCTGGATGACATGGAGGGCATGACTTTACAGGAAGTGTTGCTCAACGCCATTAACGACTAGGTGCTGTCTGTTTATTTTGGATTTTGGATTCCACATCTGAAATCCAAAATTTTGTTGTCAGTGTTTAATCACAATTTTGTTGTGGAATCAGCAGCAAGTCATTCAATCTAAAAAAATAATGGGGAGGTTAGCTAATGAGCGCAGAAGATCGGGATTATACGTTAATTATTGACAAAAGCGGCAGTATGTCTACGCCAGACCAGCCGGGAGGCAGAAGCCGCTGGGATGCGGCACAAGAGTCTACCTTGGCGTTGGCGCGAAAATGCGAACAGTTTGACCCGGATGGGATCACAGTTTACTTATTTTCCAGCCGATTCAAACGCTACGAGAATGTAAATTCCAGTAAAGTCGCACAAATTTTTCAAGAAAACGACCCGGCTGGCACAACTAATTTGGCAGGTGTATTACAAGATGCGATCGCTGCCTACTTTCAGCGGAAAGCAGCCGGTCAGACTAAGGTGGGTGGCGAAACCATTTTGGTGGTCACAGATGGTGAACCCGATGACCGAAAAGGCGTGATGCGGGCGATTATTGAGGCGTCCCGACAGATGGAACGCGATGAAGAACTGGCGATTTCGATGATTCAAGTAGGGTCAGACGCTACAGCAGCTCGGTTTTTAAAGGCGTTGGATGATGACTTACAAAGTGCAGGGGCAAAGTTTGATATCTGCGACACGATAACGCTGGATGATATGGCAGATATGACCTTGGCGGAAGTGCTGCTCAATGCGATCGCTGACTAAAGGCAAACCCCTGATGCTTACGGTTTCTATGAAAGGGGGAGTGGTGAAAACTCCCCTAATTTTTGCTACTTGGATCTCCCCATTTATCCGGGAACGCACTAGCATATAAGGGTGACTGATACCTACTATCCCTTACGTTCCTTAAGAGAGGGTCACTGGTTTAAGCTCATTTGCGGAGCTAGTTTCCAACACCTCCCTGCCGTCCGAAATCTTACGTTGGCATATACCCTCGCTGGGGCTGACTGTATCGATGTTGCCGCTGACCCAGCAGTCATTGCTGCGGCGAAAGAAGGTATAAAGGCTGCGACTACCCTTGCCGATGCCGCCCGCGCTCGCGGCTATTGCGTAGAAGGTTTGCCGTGGCTGATGGTCAGCCTAAATGATGGGGAAGATCCTCATTTCCGAAAAGCTGAATTTAACTCAACTGAGTGTCCAGCAGATTGCTGGCGACCTTGTGAAAGTATTTGTCCAGCTGATGCGATCGCTTTTGACTTTGGCCAGAACGGTTTTTCAGGGGTGATCGATCAACGTTGTTATGGCTGCGGACGGTGTATTCCCGTATGCCCAAATAATTTAATTTATACTCGTTCTTATGTATCCGCACCGGAAGCGATCGCACCTTTGGTATTTCAAAGCGGCGTAGATGCCTTAGAAATTCACACGCAAGTTGGCAGAGTAGAAGACTTTAAACGACTCTGGAGTGCGATCGCGCCTTGGGTAAATCAGCTCAAGCTTTTAGCCATTAGTTGTCCAGATGGTGAAGTCATGCTTGATTACCTCCGAGCGCTATACGAATTGATGGCACCCCTACCTTGTCCTCTCATCTGGCAAACAGATGGGCGTCCTATGAGTGGCGATATTGGCGATGGCACAACGATAGCTGCTGTAAAGTTAGGTCAAAAAGTTCTAACTGCGGGATTGCCCGGATATGTGCAGTTAGCAGGAGGCACTAATCGCCACACTGTTGGCAAACTTAGGACAATGGGACTGCTCAACAACCACCAAAAGCCAGAAGTCCAAGAGTCAAAAGTCGGAAGGGCATCTCTATCAAGCATCCCTGTAGGGAACCAGGGATCAACGAAAAACCCGCTCCAACCAACTCAAACTTTTCCCGCTCAATCCCCTAATATCGCCGGGATTGCTTATGGCAGCTACGCTCGTGTTTTGTTATCACCCATTTTGGATGAATTAGAAAAAATGAATATAAACGAAGTAGGTGGGAATGCCTCCGCGTCAAGTCAAACACCTTTACCTGGACGCTTGGAAGAAAAGCCGGATTTACTCTGGCAAGCTGTTGATCTTGCTCACTCGCTAGTTTCTCAACTCAAAACCTTTTCCCAATAGCCAGTAGAAGCGCGATTTTAGATATGTCATCGATTAAAAGGTTGGAGGTTAAAAGATTGACAATTTGCAAAAAGCGACTTTTCAACCTTGCGATCGCCAACCTGCAACGCTTCCCAGGTAAAGAACAAACATCAGTTATTTAAATCACCGATTGTGGATAAAAACGTCACTGTACAAAGAATGCAGATTACAGACGATCTCCAGAAATTACTGGACGTGTTACCGAATGAAATTCGGCAACCTTTAGAGCAGCATCCGGGACGGGATAAGTTAGTTGAGGTTGTCCTAGACTTGGGGCGTCTTCCAGAGGCTCGGTTTGCTAAACAGGCAGAGTATCTCTCCGAAACGCCAGTATCGAAAGAACAACTGAATTATTGTGTAGACCGGGTAGGAAATTTTGGTGGGGATAACCGAGCAGGGCTAGAGCGAACTCTGCACCGGATTAGCGCTATCCGCAACCGAAGCGGCGAGATCATTGGTCTTACCTTGAGGGTAGGTCGAGCCGTGTTTGGCACCATCGGCATGATTCGCGACCTGGTAGAAACAGGTCAATCGATTCTGATGCTGGGGCGTCCCGGTGTTGGCAAAACAACAGCACTGCGGGAAATCGCCAGAGTTTTAGCCGACGATTTACAGAAACGAGTTGTCATTATCGACACTTCCAACGAAATCGCTGGGGATGGTGACGTTCCTCATCCAGCAATTGGTAGAGCTAGACGGATGCAAGTCGCCCGTCCCGAACTCCAGCATCAAGTCATGATTGAGGCAGTGGAAAACCATATGCCAGAAGTCATTGTTATTGATGAGATTGGCACAGAACTAGAAGCCTTGGCAGCTCGAACGATTGCTGAGCGAGGTGTTCAACTGGTGGGTACAGCTCACGGAAATCGGATTGAAAATCTGATTAAAAATCCAACGTTATCTGACTTAGTGGGTGGCATTCAGGCCGTAACTTTGGGAGATGACGAAGCCAGACGCCGGGGTAGCCAAAAGACGGTTTTGGAACGCAAAGCCCCGCCAACCTTTGAAATTGCTGTTGAAATGCTAGAACGGCAGCGCTGGGTGGTGCATGAAAGTGTTGCCGATACCGTTGATACCCTGCTGCGGGGGCGTCAGCCGGGTTATCAAGTTAGGACAACCAGCGAGGCTGGGGAAGTTACGATTACTCATGAGACCCCCCAAGCACCATCACTCATGCGACCAGCGATGAGCGGAGGCAGCCGTATATCTTCCGCCCACGACACCCCAGCACGACCAATGGGCTGGCGGGCTTCTGGGCAAATGACTCCATTACCAATGCAGTCAGAATCAACGCGAGGCATGAGGGCAGAACCGCAAAACCTATTAGCTAGAGGAGAAGAATCTGCCTCTACTTCATTGCCTGTCTCTTCTAACCTTGCACCTTCTTTTGAGCAGATGCTGGATCAATCTTGGCATCAACCTCAGGCGATCGGAAATGAAACCTTTGTGGGGCCAAATGGCGAAGAGTTGCCATTGCACGTTTATCCTTATGGGGTGAGCAGCCAACAATTAGAGCAAGTCATTCGGGTGCTGAATTTGCCCATCTTGCTGACGAAGGATATGGATAGCGCGGATGCAGTTTTGGCGATTCGGTCGCACGTAAAAAACCATTCCAAGCTACGGCATATTGCCAAAGCCCGTCAGGTTCCCATCCATGCAATTAAGGCAAGTACCATTCCCCAGATTACCCGTGCCCTAAGGCGTCTGCTGGATATGGATGACTCTCAGGTTCTAGATGTCCCCGAACTCAGCTTATTTACTAGTAGCGGTAGTGAAGACGAGATTGAGGCTCTCGAAGAAGCCCGCCTTGCCGTGGAGCAAATCGTGATTCCCAAAGGACAGCCGGTGGAACTCCTGCCGCGTTCTTCTAAAGTTCGTAAAATGCAACACGAACTCGTCGAACACTATCGTCTCAACTCTGACAGTTTTGGGGAAGAACCGAACCGACGGCTGCGAATTTATCCCGCCTAATCGAAAAAGCTGTGGATCTATATGGGGCGTTGCACAGTAGAAAGATGATAATCTCGCGCAAAGACGAGGTAGCGCGGAGTTTAAAAGAAAATCATCGCATGATTGTGCAACACCCTATATGGGTTTCGAGGAGGTAAAGATGTCAAAAAAGCTAACAACACTTTCCCGGTAGGCTTTCCATAGGAGGAGAAGCTGGCTATGAGAGATACACTGTTTAGCCGGTAAGCGTTCAAGAAGCCTTTTCTATGAGTCAAGTTCCAAAAATCCATACTGAGTCTTCACCATTTACCCACTGATGAAGAAGGATTTAAGAGAAATTTTCTAAAAGTGGTTGACAATTCCCTAGTAGGAACTGCTACTATAACGAAGGTTGACGCGATGGGGTGTCGCCAAGTGGTAAGGCAGCTGGTTTTGGTCCAGCCATTCCGAGGTTCGAATCCTTGCACCCCAGTTAAATTTTGAAACCTAAATTTTGAGAACTCTAGTAGAGACGCGATTCCTCGCGTCTCTACTAGTTATTGGGCTTGTTGGGCAAATTGTGCCAAGATAAACCGAATGATTGCGGCTTTAGAACCATGCGTGCAAGTTATCCAAATATTCTCGCCCTTGACTTTGACGGTGTTATCTGTGACGGGCTAATCGAGTATTTTCAGACAGCTTGGCGCACCTACTGTCAAATTTGGGCACCGCCTAATCTCACACCTCCAGATGGTTTGGCTGAAAGTTTCTACCAGCGACGACCGATTATAGAAATCGGTTGGGAAATGCCGGTGGCAATCCGGGCGCTAATATTGGGCATTCCCGACGAAAAGATGTTGCAAGATTGGTCAAGGGTGGCTCAGCAAATCTTGCTAGAAGATAATCTAAATGCGGCTGATATCGGCACGAAGCTCGATCGTATCCGGGATGAGTGGATTGATAGGGATTTAGAGGGTTGGCTAGCCTTGCATCGTTTCTATCCAGGTGTTGTTGAAAAAATGCATCGGATGGAATCGGAGAAGGCATCGCTTCCAGATACACCCATCCAAACGTACATCGTCACTACCAAAGAGGGACGCTTTGTCCGCCAGTTGTTGCAGCAACAGGGTATCCAACTACCCGATCAATGCATTATTGGGAAAGAAAATCGGCGTCCTAAGTACGAAATTTTGCGCGAACTCAGCAGCGATTCGTCGGTTCACCTTTGGTTTGTGGAAGATCGCTTGAAAACTCTGCAAACTGTGCAACAGCAACCAGACCTCAATGATATCAAGCTGTTTCTTGCCGATTGGGGTTACAATACTGCTGCTCAACGAGAGTCGGTCGCGTATCAGGAACGAATTCAGCTTTTATCTCTGTCTCAGTTTGCTCAAGATTTCTCGGCTTGGGCTTAGATGAGAAAAGGGAACCCAAGGTTAGAGGGATGAAGAAGTATCAAGTGTAAATTATAAATTCATCCCGATCGCCTTGATGTTTCATGCTTTAAGCTGAGAGCTGATAGGCGAAAAGCGGATAGCTGACTATGCTTGACCTAACCAAACTCGCGCGGCAAATGCAGGGGATTAGTCAACACCTGACGGTAGAGGCTGCTGCCAGTCGCCAACGCTTGGAACGCGCCCAGCACTTACTGACGCTGGCTCAAAAGTCTCAGGCAGATTTAGTACATCTGCAAGAAAAGTGGCGCGATCGCTTGGGGTTTGCAGCAGCCGCACCCATTGAATCCCTAAGCACTGCCATTGACCTTCCTACCCCTCCGGCTGTTCATACAATTATCGCCACAGACGGTTCTCAGATTGCCCCAAGTCACCATGAAATCGCCTACTGCTATCTGATTAACGTGGGCCGGGTAGTGCTGCATTATGGACAAAGCTTGTACCCGCTCTTAGATAGCCTCCCAGAAGTTTTTTATCGCTCGGAAGACCTTTATATTTCCCGCCAGTGGGGAATTCGCCCTGAGGAATGGATGGGCTATCGACGCACGGCTTCGGAGGCGTCTGTGTTGGCGGAATTGGCTGCTAGCTGGATTAACCAACCTTCACAAGTCACGTCAAGACAGGGAAACGGAAACAGAAAATCGGAAATTCCATCTTCAATTCCCGATCCCAAATCCCCAATCCCTGCCCTAGCAATGGTAGATGGATCGCTAATTTATTGGTTTCTGGAGCAGTTACCAGGGGAAGCCCGCGACCATATTTTGCCTCCGATTCTGGAAGCTTGGGATGTTCTACGCGACACGGGGATTCCAATTATGGGCTACCTGAGCGCTTCTCGCAGCAGCGAAGCGCTGAACTTCCTGCGTTTGCCAGCCTGTCCGCATCCAGTTCCCGACTGTATGACTCATTGTCCTGGTCAGTTTGACCGGGCACCCTGCCAGGTTTTCGATCCCTTGCGGGATACTGCCCTCTGGGCGTCTCAATTGCAGCCCGGTCAACGCAGTCCTCTATGGCGCAGTTCTGCACGAATTCTGGAGTTGTACGGTGCCCATCAAATCTACTTCTGCTACGTCCATGTCGGGACTGAAATTGCTCGTGTGGAAGTTCCCGCTTGGGTGGCGGAGAATCCAGAGAAGCTGGATGTTTCGCTCAGCTTGATGTTGGCTCAGGTGCAGAAGGGTTATGGCTATCCGGTGGCGCTTGCAGAGGCACACAATCAGGCAGTTGTGCGAGGGGGCGATCGCGCTCGTTTCTTTGCCTTACTCGAACAACAAATGATTAAGGCTGGTTTGAGAAATGTCGGGACTTCCTATAAAGAAGCCAGGAAGCGCGGTAGTATTGCCTGATGCCATCTCTTAGAAGGATGTTGGCTCGTCTGCCAGCGTCTCAATTAATAAATTCATCTGCTGTTGCCGCTCTTGTAGAAAGATTTCACATTGGCGCAAGTATTCTACCGCAGCGGTAAATTCTTCAAAAACATCGGCGAGTTCTAGTTTTCCGGCTTCAATTTGCCGAATGATCCCTTCAACTTTGGCAACCGTCGCTTCGTAGTTCCAATCTTTCGGAAATTGGGTATTGATGCGGCGATCGCTTGAGCCGTCGGTGGTGCTGGTGGGTTTGCTCATAAAAAATCCCCGTATCGCGTGAAATAGCTACTCCTTGCTATTTATAATTTCACTAATTTTGACTTTAATTTGTCCTGTGCCTAGCTGAACTTGTAGTTCCTGTCCGAGTGCCAGTCCTTCTGTGGAACGCGCGATCGCACCATCTTGTTGTCGGACTACTGCATAACCTCGTTTCAGAACGCTTTTGGGGTCAAGCGTGGCTAGCTTTTGTCGGAGCATCTGACAGTGTTGGTTTGCCTGCGCGAAATGCCGCGCCGTTCCTTGTAACAGTTGTTGACGTTTCCAAGCGATCGCTTGTTTTTCTTGGTGAATTTGTCGGTCTAACGGAATCCGCCCCAAGCGGCTTCGCACTCTTTGCAATTGTGTTTGAGCGTTTTCCATGTGTTGATTTACGGCTTCAGTCAAGGCGAGGACACGTTCCTGGTGTTCTGCGTAAAGACTTGCCAGTTCTGGAACCACTTGTTCGGCGGCGGCGGTGGGAGTGTGAGCATAAGCATCGGCAACTAAGTCAGCCAAAGATTCATCTCGCTGATGACCAATCCCAGTAATCACGGGAATCGAACAATTTGCGATCGCTCGCACTACCCGTTCATCATTGAAGCAAGCTAGCTCCTCAACCGCACCACCCCCGCGCGACAAAATTAAAACTTCAGCGCGACCATCCCGTTCCACTCGCTCAATCGCCGAGACAATCAATGCTGGGGCTTGTTCGCCCTGAACTAACGCTGGTGAAAACAAAACTTGCAACCCAGGATAACGTTGCTTGAGCGTGCGTTGAATATCTCCCCAGGCAGCTGCTTGCGGCGATGTGACGACAGCGATGGTTTGAGGATGGCTAGGGAGCGATCGCTTGCGTTCTGGATCGAACAATCCTTCTGCCTCCAACCGATTTCGCAGCTGGCGATAGCGCAATGCCTGTAACCCCTCTCCTGCTGGTAGCGCCTGCCAGACAATCAGCTGGTACTGTCCTCGCTGGGGATAAACTCGGATGCTACCCAAAACAATCAACTGCTCTCCTTGCACTGGCAGTTGCATCAGTTTATTCAGCTGACTGTTCCATATCACACAACTCATCGCCGCCTTAGCATCCGGATCTTGCAGAGTAAAGAATAGTCCACTGCGATACTGAGAGGCGCTGGAGACTTCACCTGTCACCCAGACTTGCTGTAGTTGTTCATCCTGCTCTAACAGCAGTTGCAAATAAGACGTTAACCCAGCCACCGATACAGCGGTATCTGGAACCAGCTGATTGGAAAGATAATAGTTCATCGCCGGAAGATAAGGAGAATATAGGAATTGAGGCATCAGTAAATGCAGAGGATGCTCAAATCAGCCTAGATCAAGCCATTTACAGTTTCTGTCTCTAGATTAGCGAGACTCGCCTGCATTCGTTGACTTTTGACAAAACTGGCGTAACCAAAGTGGCGATCGCAAATCCCACTTGTTGCTTAAAACAGGCTAGACGTTTATTGACCGATTTTCTCTCTCAGTGTTGGGTAAAAGTAGAACATTTGAACTACAATAGAGATTCCTATCGCGAGCCTTGCCAGGGGGGGTTCCCCCATCCGTGTAAAGCTTGATGTAAGGGCACTTGCGGCTCTCATTTGTTGCTAAAAGTGATATAATAAAATATCTGAAACTAAAATTTGTCGCTATTTGGGACAATTTTAAGTTTCGGTGCCAATCGTTGAAGTAACCCTAGTTAGTGGAAATTTCCTACTCACTTACAAAGCTAAAAACTTGGTAAACCTGAGTGGGCAAATGGCTAAAACCAGCATTCATTTTGTATCAAAAGGCGGTGGATTCCATCGTTTCTGCCTGTGGAGGCTGTAAGGATGTCTTGTTAGACATTTCTACTATCAGAACCAGCTATCGAAGCAGGAAACTCCAGTCCGCGAGGCGGAGAAGCCCACACAAAAGCAACTTTTGCTAAGTGTGAAAAAAATCTCACCACACCTGATTCTGTTCTTGAGGCATTAATGGCTATCCAAATCACGAACAATCCCGACAAGGACAAAGCCCTGAGCCTGGTGCTAAACCAAATTGAGCGCAGCTTTGGCAAAGGAGCAATTATGCGCCTAGGAGATGCCACCCGCATGAAGGTGGAAACAATTTCCACTGGAGCGCTGACCCTGGATTTAGCTTTGGGCGGTGGCTTGCCGAAGGGACGGGTGATTGAAATATATGGCCCGGAAAGTTCTGGTAAGACAACCCTCGCTTTGCACGCGATCGCTGAAGTGCAAAAATTAGGAGGAGTTGCTGCTTTTGTTGATGCTGAACACGCCCTAGATCCCGCTTACGCAGCCGTACTGGGCGTTGATATTGACAATCTTTTGGTTTCTCAACCCGACACCGGAGAAGCTGCCTTAGAAATTGTCGATCAGCTAGTTCGCTCTGCGGCAGTGGATATCGTGGTCATTGACTCGGTAGCTGCTTTGGTGCCTCGCGCTGAAATTGAAGGCGAAATGGGCGATTCCCACATGGGTTTGCAAGCCCGTTTGATGAGTCAAGCTCTTCGCAAAATTACCGGAAACATCGGTAAATCTGGTTGTACGGTCGTTTTCCTCAACCAGCTGCGACAAAAGATTGGCGTCACCTACGGCAACCCAGAAACAACCACTGGTGGTAATGCCTTAAAGTTTTACGCTTCAGTGCGCTTGGATATTCGTCGGATTCAAACGCTGAAAAAAGGCAACGAAGAGTTTGGTAACCGAGCTAAAGTTAAAGTTGCCAAAAATAAAGTCGCCCCGCCCTTCCGCGTCGCAGAGTTTGACATTATCTTTGGCAAGGGAATCTCGACATTAGGGTGTATGGTTGACCTGGCAGAACAAACTGGGGTCATTACCCGTAAAGGAGCTTGGTATAGCTACAACGGTGATAACATTGCCCAAGGCCGGGATAACAGCATTAAGTACCTGGAAGAAAACTCTGAATTAATTCAAGAAATTGAGCAAAAGGTACGTCAAAAGCTAGAGATGGGGGCAGTTGTTCCTGCCAACTCTGTCACGCGAGTTGACGCCGAAGACGAAGAGTTAGAGGAAGAACTTTTAGATGACTAAAAGCGCTGTAGGGTGGGCGAGTCTACCCTATAAATCGTTTTTTGGGAAGCTTAGGGCTACTGTTACACATAAAAAAACCCGTTTTCTTATTGGAAACGGGTTTTTCGTATAAATTCTTATAAAGTTTAGTTTTGTGTGCCTGGATCGGAAATTCGTCTACTGAAAAAACGGTCTAAAATTTCTGATTGCTGAGTCGGAGTTAGCTGAGGGTCTACAGGAGATTCCAAAACTGGGACTAATGGATCTCTAATGGCAGAGGGGCCAGAGAGGAAATGTAGAGTCTCTTTTTGGCACTCGGTGTTGGGAGGCTGAACTGTTGTAGGAGAGGTAGGTGTTTCTACTTCTGTAACCGGAAGCGATTGCTCTGCATTTGTCAGGGCATTAATTTCTGCCATTAGGGTTGAAGAGACATTATCCACCATGCAGATAGTATTGCCCAGGAAAAAGGAGAAAGCCAGACCACCTAGACGAATGCGATCGCCGTCCTTGAGAAGAACACGTTTGTATACGGGTTCGCCATTAACGAAAGTCCCATTTGTACTATTCAGGTCAACCAGATAAAACCCCTGATCGTCGATATATCGAATCGCTGCATGATTGCGAGACAACCGTCTATCCGGAATCGGTAGGGCAGCTTGACGCGCCCGCCCCAGTGTCCAAATTCGCTGCGGCTGAAACAACATTTGCGTTTTAGCATCTATTAAATTTGTGACTAGATAGACTTGCTGCTCCTGCGCTACGCCTTGGATATATCGAGGTGCAATGCCACTAAGAAATTTATTGCCGCTATCTTCTAGCTTCAGAATCTCATCTAGTAAACCACGATGATGCTCATAGAGCTTAAGGAATACCTGATATAGACCCAAGCGTTGTTCTAGTTCCATGTGTTGGGATGACACTTAATCTTAGGTGAGGCTCAGCCGATGAAGTAACGCAGAACCTTATCGGCATTCAACAAGGGAAGCCAAAGACTGCAAGAATGTCGTTAAGCCAAATAACTGAATCTAGCCTATTTTACTCGCAAGTTCTCAGGGTGCGAAATACTCACCAGATCCCTTCTTTCAAGCTTAGATTGTCTTACCCCTTAGAGGAATCCGCAAGATTACTGGAAACGATCAGCTTTATGGCTTACGTTGGGATTTTTGTTCTAGGCGAAACAGCCAAACCATCAAAGCAACTACGCCAATTTGTAGTGCTAAGTTAGGCACGGCTGAGGCAATTTCCCGACCGGAGGCTAACTTGGCAAGAAAGACCATCCCTCCGATAAAGCCAGAAGCGCCGCACGCCACATAAACAAATTGCCTAAGACCTTTGTAGGGAGTAGCAAGTTCAGCTTTTAGTTGTGCATACTGTTCAGCACTGACTTTCCGAGTGCCTTTGATGTTGCGGGTGCGATTTTTTAATTTTGGGTCTACCATCCGTCTCGATCCCCACCGACTTTAGATCCATCTTGGCATGATGGTGGTCGGCAGTGGCGGTGGCTGGTGCTATAAATTTGAACGCGATCGCATTTCTTCCAGAAATTGGGTGCAACAGTTTCTATCTAAACCTGCTACCATAGTAAATCGGCAGTGCCGGTGTAGCTCAGTGGTAGAGCATTCGATTCGTAATCGAACGGTCGGCGGTTCAAATCCGCCCATCGGCTTGAATCAAATTGTACAGTGACTAATTAATTGTCATCAGTGACAGATTACTGTCGTTGTGACTAATTGTGTGTCGTTGTGACAAATTAATGTCGCTGAAGCAGCAGTGACAAATTGATGTCATTTAATATCTATCACTCAAAGCGCACAACGATCACGAATCGAATGCTCCTTTCAATCCACTCTAACACCTACATTTCAACTCACTCCCAGGTGGGATGGTCGTTGAAACTTGGAGTATTTAAAGATAAAGCCCAGAAGATTGCCCGCTTTCAACCCACCCCTAGTTGGGATGGTCGTTGAAACTCCCTTGGGGGTTTTTGTAAGTCTCGACTTTTGCAATCTTTTTCAACCCACCCCTAGTTGGGATGGTCGTTGAAACTTAACTATTACCAAGCGCTGCTCCACGAGGGCTTTCAACCCACCCCTAGTTGGGATAGTCGTTGAAACTTTTTTAGTCGGCCGCAATTCTTGAATTGCGGAGTCTTTCAACCCACCCCTAGTTGGGATGGTCGTTGAAACTGTTCCGGTCAATTCCAGAAGCCTCAATCAGCTTCTCTTTCAACCCACCCCTAGTTGGGATGGTCGTTGAAACAACCGCCGTTTTAGCGACTGGGAAGAACTCGCTCGGCTTTCAACCCACCCCTAGTTGGGATGGTCGTTGAAACCCCGTTAACCTGTTCCCCCTGCTAGTAGCGACGAAGCTTTCAACCCACCCCTAGTTGGGATGGTCGTTGAAACTCATCCCTCCTAATTCCGCTGCCTTTATCTGAAAATCTTTCAACCCACCCCTAGTTGGGATGGTCGTTGAAACTCAGAAGGATTCTCGTAATAGGAGTAACACTCAATCGCTTTCAACCCACCCCTAGTTGGGATGGTCGTTGAAACCCGAGGTCTTCAGGCAGACTATAGAGAACTTCAACTTTCAACCCACCCCTAGTTGGGATGGTCGTTGAAACTTGCGTTATGACCAACCTATTACGGGACTCTGAATACTTTCAACCCACCCCTAGTTGGGATGGTCGTTGAAACCCGACCATAACGGGGTGCCGTGCAGATATTGCCGGATCTTTCAACCCACCCCTAGTTGGGATGGTCGTTGAAACATGATGTTCGCAACATACTATCTAGGTTATAGCAGTCCTTTCAACCCACCCCTAGTTGGGATGGTCGTTGAAACTCTTCCCACCTAGACCCCTTATCTAGGCTGCCTTTTAGCAGTGTTTTTGACGGCTCCCGAAAATTCCTGCTCAATCTCCCTAAAAAATAGAAAATTGTTGGTTGCCGAAATTCCTGAGGTCAATACTAGACAAGGTTTTTGAGCTTTTGACGGCTTCCAAGGGTTTTTGCTCCCGCTTTGACCCGTCAAAAAAATAATTAGAGTGGATTCCTCCTTGCTCGGAGGTGATTCGGTAGCCATCACTGTAGTATGTCTACACCCCTATTGCTGGGAGCGCACCTTATTCCCGTCTTTCGACGGCAGCATCAGAGTGGACAGCTACCAGGGTCAGAAAGCACAACTGTCTTCCAACAGTCAAACTAACCCATACTGTTCGCAGTTCAGCGGTTCAAATGAACATGACCTGCGGCGCTGTTGATTATTCTTATTCTATTGTCAAGGTGCAGATTGGGAAATAATTATGAGTTAGAACGAGCGTGATAAGCAGAAATTCCCATGTTCTTTGCTTTCTCTTGCGGACTACCCCGGATAGGTTGTTCTCCTTCCTCAATGACAATACCGACTTTTGAGCTTTGAGCTTTGATATTGTCCATTAACCTGCCGTAGCTCCACTGATGGATGTTGATGCGATACTGCTTGGCGTATTTTTTCTAAGCTTCGATGTAGCCGGGAATTTTTTGCTCGGCTCTGGCTTGAATTTCACTCTGGACTATCTCTCGCATGTCGCCCAGTTTGGGTAAGACAATGCTGCTTGCTTGATAGGTTTGGGCGAGTTTGACAATGGCTTGTGCTAGTAAGCGATCTATATATTCACCCAGTTCCGATTCGCCAAATTGATTGGAAGCCGCTTTTTTTTGAGCTTTGTGGCGTTCATGGGATAAAGAATGTTTTTGGTGACGTTGATGGTTGAGGAGTTTGTGGTCATCGCCTAAAAGTTGTTTGATGCTGCGGTAAGCGCTCGCTTCTCCTGTCGTCCCGTCAATGACAGCGGCAGTGGCTGGTTTATCCAGCCCCAAGGCAATGCCGACGAGGATATGAGGTTTACCTTGATAGAGGGGTTGACTGGGACGGGGGAAGGGGTTTTTGAGCCGAGTGAGAGTAGAGTTTTTGCGCTGGACAAAGGCTTGTTGTTTCTCGTTGAGGTCGCCTTTGTCTTTCATTTTGGTGAGGGTGTTGGCGATGTCGGCAGCTTTCTCTTGGCGTACCTGTTCTGTGCCTTCAGCCGTCCAGAAACGGGTGTCTACGGTGCAGTAGAGAGTCAAGTGATGAATGTTCCAAGGGTCGCCTTTGCCTGTACTTTCGGTCCAAGCAATCCGTCCTGAACGGAGGGTAAATAGGCTACTAGAATGCTGGTCAATGCTAGCTCGTTTAATTTCCTGGTCTTCGTAAAAGCGTTGAAACCATTTGAGTTGGCGCTGGTCGCAATAGATTTGGAAGGTGTGTTCGCTTAAGCCGCTGAAGCGGACTTGTAGGCGACCTGTGGAGTTTTTGCTCCAGGTTAAGTCTTCGTTGGTTTCATAACCCACCGGAAAGGGTACGGACTTAGAATCAGTGAGCAATCTATCTTGCCAGGATTTAGCTTCTGCTTGGTTTTTAGGAACAGTTGTAGATGCGATCGCAAGTGTCTCTAACCACGTATGTCCCGTTAAGTCTCGACCTTTAGGAATGCGACTGGCGATTTGTTTGGTTAGTCGTGAAATCTTGACTTCGGTTTTGCGGCGGCGTTGGGCAAATTTCTCTGGGTCTTCTTCTTTATCGGAGATTTTGCAGCCGTTTTTGAGTAAGTAGCAGATGGCGCTTTTGATGGGGATGTCTTCTGTATTGTCGTAAGCCTTGAACAGAGCCTTGGAGACACTACGGTTGGAATTTGAGGCTTGGGGTTTTTTGCGCTGTTTACTTTTGGTCTTCGTGGATTGAGTCGATTCGTTTGGAGACGCCAAGGATCTGAGAATCTCGACAGCTTTGGCGCGAATGACTTCTAGAGTGCAGTTGCTCATCTGAACTAACTCCTGATCGCTTCTGAGCATTTCTAGCCAGCGTGTCTGTCCCTCTAACTTGCGCTGCAACCGTTGTTGAATTTTGAGCCAGGATTTGTAGATGTATTCGATTAACGCGATCGCGCTCGTATAAAACCGTCCAGGTTGACCACTGAAGCGAGGGTCAGATTTGAGGGGTTCGCACAGTTGTTTGACGATACCAGCTTTGAGTCTTGCTTGTTGTCGCCAGGTGTCAAAGTCTGGATGCTGGCTTATTTGTGCCAGGAGTTCGTTTATCAAAGGCGTGTTGCGTTCTGCCATCAACGTCCAGAGTTGGTGGCGAGTAGGTTCAGAAGCAACGAGGCGACATTGAATCGTAATTGTACTCATGAAAATACATTATCATAGAAGCACATAGTGGGTTTATAAGAAAACTGCGCCTCCTAACCTCGTTTAGTATCATGAGAGGTTATGGATGAAAATTTCTACACCAGCACTGAGGCATCACAGATTACTGGATGCAGTCGGAGGCAATTGCAGTATTGGCGGGACAAGAGTGTCGTTGTGCCAACGGTTAATCCGAGTGGCAAGGGTCGGAACGTTTATTATTCTGATTCTGACCTGCTGGCATTAACGGTGATGGAGTATTTGCTGTCTATTGGGTTGAGTTTTGAGCTGTGCCAGCATGTCCTGGGAATCCTCAAAGCTAGAGAGTCTTGGATGTTTGATGAGTCTGTGGCGAAACGAGAGATGAAACGCTTGATGTTGGTGCCAGATTCCCAAGAGCAACTGCGTGAGTTGGTGGATTTTGACAGGGGTTTGGCAATGGAGACGATCGATAGGGGGTCGCCTGTTGTGCCGTTTTGGAGCGATCGCATCTACAAGCGTCTACAACAGAATTTGACAAGCTTTGGGCAACAGAGGAGTTTGGTTGAGGATTCATCAGACTCCTGAAACCATATTCGGGGAGGTTCGCGAATTCGCTTCTGAAACCCATAAGTGGATTGGGCTTTAAGATGCAGCCCTTTCAACACTGAAGTCAAATGAGTTTTATCGAGGATTCATCAGCCTCCTGAGCCGTATTTGGTGAGGTTCGCGAAAATCGGTTCTGAAACATAGATATAGCTAGGACTTCAGAAGGTTGTCTTTCAACTGCTTAAGCTGGTGGATTTTGACAGGGGTTTGGCAATGGAAACGATTGATTGGGGTCGCCTACCGTTTTGGAGTGCTTGCGAAGCGTGATCTCACTTATCAATGCTTGCAAGAGAACCTTAGAAGCTTTGAGCGGTAGATGAGTTGGTCTGACATAACCCAGAATGGGATTTAGAAATAGAGCGATCGCAAAAACACTAAGGCTATACTCGTAGGTTGAAGAATCACGCTTAGGCTCAAGATAAGTAGATGCTGGAATCGATAGTCGTGGGACTGGTAGTTAAGGAAGTTCTAGCCCCCTTAGTTAAAGGCGCTTTAGAAGACTATACAAAAGACTTTTTTAAAGATCGGATTAAAGACTTTACAAAAATATTAGAGCCAAAGCCTCTGGAAAAAGCAGTGATTCAAGCGCTGGCAGAATTTTTGGAGCAGATGAATCAAGAGTTACAGGATGCTGAGGTTTCTGAAGAGGAACTGGAGCAGTACATCAAACCCTTACAGGGGTTTATCAATGATTCAGAGGTCAAAAAAGTTCTCAGCCTACCCTTTGAAGGTGAAATTCAATCCCTGGACTATAGCGCATTAGAAAAAGCCTGGAACGAGATGAATGATAAACCGTTGCCAGAGGGGTTTAGCTGGCAGCGAGTTGGCAAGCGCTATCTGCGGAAAGTTAATGCAATTCGACGGGAATCGAGTGAGTTGAGAGAGATTTTGGACTCGCAAAAGCTGGAGGAAATCTCGGAGAATACTAGGGCAATGGCTCCAGTGGTTCCAGATTTTGATTTGAATCGTTATCGCAATGGACTATGCAAAGCGTATGAATATCTAAATCTGGAGGTATTGCACACGGATGGATATAACTATGGGTTGAAGCTGTGGCGGATGTTTAGACCTCTTGCAAAAGTCGTCGCTGGGGTAATATGAGGTCTGAAATTATGCGCTCGCTCACCTGTCTTCTACGCTCACCCCTGGTAATTCATAAGTAAAGCTAATGAAATAC
>NZ_JAMPJY010000055.1:0-39075 GCF_039961875.1 Trichocoleus sp. ST-U2
CTCAAATTCTTCTACTTTGAGTCCAGTCAAGCTTTGAAACACATGAGGTTTATTGTGGATAGCGCCGTAGCTCAACATCGTAAACACCTCGGTCTTCGAGCAACAACCCTTCACTTCTAAACTACTCTATTTCCGATTAAGTCTATTGAATACCGCGTCCCTAGAGCCATTGTTAAGATAATTTATTCCTGGGAAGTCCTTTAGAATTAAAGGAAGCACAAGAAGACAGTTGATGGCGAGATTTAGCTGAATTCTGTTTGCAATTTTTTAATGGAACTATTTGACCGTACCGTGCCCACTACCATACCAGAGCTAGACCTCAAGACCTTATTTCCCTTTGAACTGGATCGGTTTCAGCAGGAAGCGATCGCGGCGTTAAATGCCGATTGCTCGGTCGTTGTGTGTGCCCCTACCGGGTCGGGAAAAACGCTGATTGGGGAATACGCCATTTACCGCGCCCTGAGTCGCGGCAAGCGTGTATTTTACACTACACCCCTGAAAGCGCTATCAAACCAGAAATTACGGGACTTCCGCGATCGCTTTGGGGCGGACCGGGTAGGGTTATTGACCGGCGATACGTCCATCAACCGGGATGCTCCAGTCTTAGTGATGACCACGGAAATTTTCCGGAATATGCTCTATGGCACCCGCATCGGCGAAGTCGGTACCTCCCTGACGGGTGTAGAAGCCGTGGTGCTAGATGAATGCCACTACATGAACGACCGACAGCGGGGCACGGTTTGGGAAGAATCCATTATTTATTGTCCCCACGAAATTCAGCTGGTGGCGCTTTCGGCAACGGTCGCCAACAGCGATCAACTCACTGACTGGTTAAATCGGGTTCATGGCCCCACCAAGCTGATTTACTCCGATTTTCGTCCCGTTCCCTTGCAGTTTCACTTCTGCAATCCCAAAGGACTGTTTCCCCTCCTTGATGACTCGCAAAAAAAAATAAATCCGCGACTCAAGCCCAAGCGCCCACAAACTAAAGAAAAAGGCAAAAAGCAAGACAGCCCAAGTTTAGTTTATGTCCTGAGCCATCTCTGGAAACGGGATATGCTGCCAGCAATTTACTTTATCTTCAGCCGCCGGGGTTGTGACAAGGCGGTGGATGAATTGCGGGAAGTGACGCTGGTAAACGAACAAGAAGCAAAACTTTTAAAACAGAAAGTTGAAGCATTTTTAGCCCACAATCCAGAAGCAGCGCGTAGCGGCGGGGTTGAACCGTTGCTGCGCGGGATTTCCTCTCACCACGCCGGAATTTTGCCAGCATGGAAAGGTTTGGTCGAAGAACTGTTTCAAGAGGGCTTGGTAAAAGTGGTATTTGCCACCGAAACCTTAGCTGCGGGGATTAATATGCCTGCGCGAACAACCGTAGTTTCTAGCCTTTCCAAACGTACCGACCGGGGACACCGACTGCTGACGCCCAGCGAATTTATGCAAATGTCGGGTCGCGCCGGACGTCGGGGTATGGACACCACGGGTCATGTAGTGACCTTGCAGACGCCTTTTGAAGGCTCAAAGGAAGCGGCTTATTTGGCAACCAACGGGCCTGACCCACTGGTGAGCCAGTTTACCCCCAGCTACGGCATGGTTTTGAACTTGCTGCAAACTCATAGTCTGGAAGAAGCGAGAGAGTTAGTAGAACGCAGCTTCGGGCAGTATTTGGCGACTGTGCATCTCGAACCCACTCGGAAAGCGATCGCTGACTTATCCGAGGAACTGGCAAAAATCGAAGCGGATCTGGCATCAGTAGACGATAAGAGCCTGCAACAGTATGAAAAGCTTCAGGAACGTCTTAGAGAAGAACGCCGATTACTGAAAATTTTACAAACCCAAGCCGAAGCCGAGCGATCGCGAGAAATTGCGATGGCGATCGCTTCTGTAGAACCCGGTACGTTGTTGAGTTTAAAAGGGAAACACATTCCGGTGTCTTCTCCTGTACCCGCTGTCTTAGTCACCAAAACACGCGGTTCCGGTCAATCGCCCTACCTAATTTGCTTAGGTGCAGATAACCGCTGGTATGTAGTCACTGCTGCCGATGTCGTCGCTTGCAGCCAATTACCCCGCGTGTCCAATGTTAAATCCGTACAGCCCCCGCCGGAAATGCCGATAAAACCCGGTCATTGCAAAAAGGGCACCGAATCCACAGAGGTCATTGCCCGTCAAATTGGCTGGGCTTGTCGGAACGACGCTTGCGGTCGTCCGGATGCGGATCTCGAAGAAGATACCGCCCCAGAAGTGGTCGCGCAACAGCAGCAAGTAGCCGCAGTGGAAGCGCAACTGCAAAATCACCCTGCCCATCAATGGGGCAATCCCGCTGCCCTCCTCAAGCGCCAGCAGCGCCGAGAGGGATTACTAGACCAAATTTCCCAGCTTCAGAGCTTGTTCCAGGACAGCCTGGCACGCCACTGGGAAGAATTTATGGACTTGATTGAAATTTTGCAACGCATGGGCGGGCTAGAGGGCGTGATGCCGACACCCCTAGGAGAAGCCGCTGCTGCGATTCGGGGTGACAACGAGCTGTGGATGGCTTTAGCCCTGATGTCGGGTAAACTCGACGAGTTAGATCCCCACCACTTAGCCGCTGCTTGTGCCTCCTTTGTGACCGAAACGATGCGACCGGATAGCTGGACGCACTACGATGCACCGGCTGAGATGGACGAAGCTTTGGGAGGTTTGCGGGGCTTGCGGCGCAACCTCTTCCAGCTACAGCGGCGGTATCGCGTAGCGCTACCAGTCTGGATGGAATATGACTTAACAGGTTTGGTAGAACAGTGGGCGTTAGGGGTTCAATGGGATCAACTCTGCTCCAACACCAGCTTAGATGAAGGGGATGTCGTCCGAGTATTGCGACGGACGGTGGATTTCTTATCTCAAATTCCTCATGTGCCTCACATTTCAGATTCGTTACAGCGCAATGCCTATCGGGCAATTCATCTAATTGACCGCTTTCCAGTTAACGAAGTCGTTGCTTAGAACCAGCGGTTCGCTGTCAAAAGGTCATTGTGATTTGTCCTTAGCCATTCGTCATTAGTTTGTTGCGACTAACTGAGGTCGTTGCTTAGAATGAGCGATTAGCCCTTGGCTGTTAAAAGAAGTCATTGGTGATTCGTCATGAGTCGTTAGTTTGTGGGTAATGACTGATAACTGATGGCTAAGGATGAAAAGCTAATCGCTAACAGCTATTTCAGGAGCAGCTTGTGTTGAGGAGTGGTTTTGGTTTGAAGCAGGAACGTCAGGGAAAGGAAAAATCTCAGGCTTGGAATTGGGTATTTTTAGTTTTAAATTTTTCCTGTTTATTTTTTAATTCTTTTCCTGCTGGTGCTGCACCGGGTGTACTGGGAGTCGTGAAAACCCAGGACAATGCTAACCAATGGGAGGGGATTACAACCCGCCTGGGACTGAGTGGTGTTGCCTACTGTGTGGTGGATTTACAACAAGTCCAGCAGGCGGCAGATTTAGCCGGTACGCAGGTTTTATTTTTACCGAATGTTGAAACCCTCAGTGCCGTACAGGTACAAGCAATCCAAGAATGGATGGGTAAAGGCGGGCGAGCGATCGCCACGGGGCCTTTAGGCACGCTTTCCCAAGCGAACGTGCGATCGCAATTGCGATCGCTCTTTGGCGCTTACTGGGGATTCGGTTTACAAAGCCCCTCCACCTTGGCACCCGCACCCGCTAAAAATCAGAGCTGGGTGCAACAGAACGGACTCGCTGGAACCGCCCAGGGGGGTGTAATCATTCCCGCCGGATTGACCAGTCAAACCGCTGCTGTCTGGAAGTCGGTTGAGAATCCACCGGCGGTCGTAACCACCGATCGCTCGGTCTTTCTGGGCTGGCGTTGGGGTGTCGATACTGCCTCTAGCCCAAACCTGGATAGCGCATGGTTGCGGGCATCCCTGAACCGCTACGGGGGAGTGAGAACAGCCAAAAATGCACCAACCAATGCGCCCCAGCAGTGTTCCTCCCCAGCCGGAACCACTGCGGCTGCCACACCACGCCCGCCAAACGGGCAGCCAAATTCAACGAATTCCGTTTCTCCAGGGACTGCGGCAGGTGGGACGCCTGCCACTTCCCGCACCCAGTCGGGAACCCCTATCCTTTTCCCTCCTGCCCCAGCAACCCAAGCCGCAGACGTCAACGCCGATGGTTTAGTGGCTCCACCTGGACTCGAAGTAAAACCAAGCTCCCAGCTCATCACAGGCGGACAAGCAACCGCCATGCGCCAGGAGTTGGAAGCGCTCATCGGACGCTTTGAGAGTGCAATGTTAACTGCCAACGCCACGAACAAGGTGGGAACGGCAAACGGAAATAATTCCTCAACCCAAACCAAGCTCATCGCTCAAACTTCTTCACGCTCTAATCAGGAATCAGCACTCAAAACTGCCCGGACAGGGTTGCAAAAATTTCTTCAGCTAGTTGACCAAAAAGACTACAGCGCTGCCCGACAGCAATGGCTCCAGGCGCGACGAACTCTCTGGGACAACTATCCCACCGACCGACCCCAAGGACAGTCAGAAATTCGGGCGATGTGGTTAGATCGGGGTACCATTGTCAGCGCTGGTTCGGAGCAAAAATTAGCAAAAATTTTCGACCGACTAGCAGCGTCAGGGTTTAACACGGTCTTTTTTGAAACAGTCAATGCGGGATATCCCATTTATCCCAGTCGCGTCGCTCAGATTCAGAATCCCTTGGTACGCGGCTGGGACCCCCTAGCTAGCGCAGTCAAACTCGCTCATGAGCGCGGCATGGAGTTGCATGCCTGGGTGTGGATTTTCGCCGTCGGCAACCAGCGTCATAACACCTTAGTCAAGCTTCCGAAAGAGTATCCCGGCCCGGTACTCGATCTGCATCCCACCTGGGCAGGCTACGATAACCGGGGGCGTTTATTCCACTTGGGTTCGGGAAAAACGTTTCTCGATCCGGCGAATCCGGAGGTACGGCGCTACTTAATACAGATGTTGGGGGAAATTGCCACGAACTATCAAGTGGATGGCATTCAGTTCGATTACATTCGCTATCCTTTTCAAGATCCCCGTGCGGGTTATGCTTTTGGTTACGGTACAGCGGCTCGTCAGCAATTTCAGCAGTTACACGGGGTCGATCCGGCAAAGATTTCGCCGAAAGACCGCAATCTATGGCAAAAGTGGACGCAATTTCGCACCAATGCCATCAACAGTTTTGTAGCAGATGCATCGAGAAGCCTACGCGCCTTAAAACCGAACCTGATTGTGTCAGCGGCAGTGTTTCCTTTTCCTGAAACTGAGCGCTTGCAAAAACTACAACAACATTGGGAAGTCTGGGCGCAGCGCGGAGATGTAGATTTGCTGGTGCCGATGACTTACGCTTTAGATACTAACAAACTCCAGAGTTTGGCACAGCCTTTACTTACTCAGGCTCTACTGGGTTCAACTCTAGTTTTGCCCTCGATTCGTTTACTGAATCTGCCAGATGTTGTGGCAATCGATCAAATACAAGCGCTGCGGAATTTTCCTGCCAGCGGTTACGCTCTATTTGCCGCCGAAAATCTCAACGAAAATCTGCAAGGTATCTTCCGCCGCACTCAGGGGAGGGAAATAAAATCATCCACAGAACCGTTGCCTTATCGCCAACCTTTCCTAGCCGCTGCGACTCGTTACGCGGCACTCCAAAAAGAATGGGATTTTCTTTTAGAAACTAACCAGTTTGGGATTAAGGCACCAGCACTCTCGGAATGGCGCAAACAATCAGAGGCTCTCTCAAATACACTGAATCAGCTGGCTGCGAATCCTTCTGCGAATAATCTGGCAAAGGCGAAAATTTCACTCCAAGCTTTTAAATTTCAGTTCAATCAATGGATGAAACGGGAAGGTATAGAGCAGCCCTACCAAGTTCAAGTTTGGGATAACCGTTTGGCAACTTTGGAAAGGCTACTGCGCTATGGCGAGCGAGGAATTAAGAATTAAAGATTCAAAAATAGGTGTAAAAAGCGATATATTGCCTATTTCTGAACTTATTTCCCATCCCAAGAAACGCTCAACCGTCTGTCATCGAGTGACTTGGAATGTTCCAAAAATCACTGTCATAATTAGTGCAACAGCAACAAAGAAGACCGCTATCAATATCAGCCAGTATTGGAGTGTATAAAGTTTTCTAAGTTCCCCAAGGGCACCAATCAAATTTTCCATATCGCTTCCCTGAGTATCGACAATAAGCTGGAAAGAAGAGGCTGCTTTACTTGTCCATAAACCAATGAAGATTTGAACAACGCCAGTGATAATGCCGCCAATTTCACCTTTTGCGATACTGACAATCCCATCTATAACCAGAAGCACCCCTAAAGCGATCAGAAAGTAGCTAACAAAGCGCATTTTCTGAGCAAGATCCCGAATCAGCTGGTTCTGCGTCTGGTCAAATTCGTACACTCGACTGTCCATTTTACGCTTTCTCCCGCACGAGCTCACTCAGATTTTACGATATTGCTGCCAGATTGAAATCACTTTGAGTGCAAAAAACTAAGAGCGATCGCTTTTTACCGTAACCAATACTACGTAGGTACGTTTCAATCAACGTAGGCTTTTGATAGTTCGTGGTTCATAGCAATGAACCATCCAACTTCTCCGCCCGAAAAATTTTATAGATAGTTAAAATCCAAATCTATGATTGCACAATGGGTCTAGGGAGCCGAAACCAAAATCGGGAACCTCGTTCACTACGGGGTGAATAACCAATACTGCCACCCCAGCGTTCAACCGTAATCCGACAAAAATAAAGTCCTAAACCGGCTTTGCCAGCTTTCTCTGTACCTTGAGAAAATTTTTGAAACAAATTTTTTGAAAGCTCCGGCGGTACACCAAAACCCTCATCGTCCACACTCACCAAAATAAATTCTCCATCTTCTTTGAGATTAACTGTCACAGTAGAACCAGATGGACTATGTCTAAGAGCATTTTCTACTAAGTTAAAAAGAACTCTCTCCAAACGCGAGTTTTCCCCAACTACCTTCCAATCTTTCGAGCTATTAATGTCAGCAGCCAATTGCAACTGCATTTTATGGAATGTAAAAGTTGGTAATAAAGCATCCACCACTTCCACTGCACAAATCATTGCATCTGGAGCGTGAGCAGGATCGAGTGAAAAAGCCTCTAGTGATTTTACCTCGGCAGAAAATGCCTTCAATATTTCCTGAATCAACATCTCTTGCTTGGTACATTGCTTCCTCCCGATTTCTAGGCGTTCTCTGCCTTTTGGTGTCAAATTGTCTAAAGCAAGAAGTGCAAAGCAGCAGTTAAGTCCCGTTAGTTGTCCTGCTATGTCGTGTACAAAGCAGTGAAGTAAAATTTCTTTTTTTTGTATTTCTTTAATAAGATGTTGATAAGTTAGATTATTTTGTCTAGCTTTCTGGATCAGAGACTGTTTTTCTTCATAAGCAAATCCCAAACACTCAATCAAGAGTATTTTCTTATCTTCCAGACAAACGGCTGATGCCTCTAGATGGCATTCGTTTCCCAATATATTAATTTCAGTCCACAGCCCGGATTTTAGGGGTTCTGTACCCTTTTCTTCCCAGAAATGTTCAGCATCGATGAGAAAGTTATCCAGAAAAGGGAATTGCTGACCCAAATTTAATCTATCCGGTTCCTGCGTAGTATTTACATGGAAATTATTAAACCAATCCGGCATCGTCCCAACTATTGTAAAAAATCCATTATCCAGGCGTTCTAAAATTACAATATTCAGGGCGGCAAAAAGCTCGTTTGTAATAGATTCTTTCATTATTTTACCAGGCAAGAATAAGTTCGTATAGGTTCAACAATTCCTTTTAATAGAAGGATATTTTCTAAAAAATCTTTTTTTATCTCATCAAGCTCTTGAAATGTATTTTCGTCGATGAGAATCTCACTGGGACGTGCCTGACTTTCCAAGCAAGCTGCTAAATTAACATAGTAGCCAATAGCGGTGAACATTCTGCTACCTTTGCTACCCAAAATACCCAAAGTAACGGGTCCCGAAGCGATACCAATAGCGATTTCGAGAGTTAAACCAAGCTCGCCTTTCCTCGCTTCACCTATCTCTGCAATGGCCTCAATTATGCCTCGTGCAGCTTTTATTGCCTGATTTTTAGGACATCCCGTTGAGGCAATAACCCCGAAGAAAGCCGTTATTACATCTCCAGTTATTTTATTGACTATCCCAGCTTCATCAATAAGTATCTGTATCATAATAGGAATACATAAATTTAATGTTTTAAAAACTACTTCAGGAGGGTTGTTTTCACTGTAAGAAGTGAGTCCACAAATATGGATGGAAAGAATAGTAACATCCCGTCGTTCTCCTCTGTCTTGTAAGGTTAGAACTGCTTGTGGCAATTGGGTAATGTCCTTTCCAAAATATTGATTTAATATTTTCCAGTGTTCCTCTCGCAAAAGGTTCAATTCGTTTCCTTGTTGTTGCATCAGACGGTGCTGGCTTTCTTCCAAAGTTGCATCTAATAGCAATACCCAGTCTCTCTCTTCTCCAGGTACAAGATGGACATCTGCGGAAAGTCCATATTCCGTTTTCATGCAAGGGATACAGATAGGAGAACCGTTCAGGGGAAAAAGACCTTCTAGAAAAAAGACTTGTTTCCCGATATATTCTCCTTTTTGCAAATCATTCACTCCATAGGCTTCCAGTTTCCCACCCCAATCTGACAAGCGACCATCTTTTTCTACCAGGAGATAGGCTGGAGAACGATTTTCAACAGCCAAAGTGTGAATATAATTCAGAATTGGCGAAGGGAGGTCAAGCATCTATGCCTCTATCATTTTCTTCGCAAGCGTTAGAAAAGCTTCTTCTACACCTAAACCTGTTTTTGCGCTGCTTTTAACGACTAGCCAACCTCTTTCTACTATTTCGTCCATTGCCGTATCATCAATATCCCATTCCTCCGTCAAATCCCATTTGTTGAGTACCAAAATGAAGGGAAGGGTGCCAATCGTATCTTCTACTCTTTTTTGAAGTGTAAAAGCTTTATCTAAGGTAGTACGGCGGGTTCCATCAGCTACCAGGAAATAGCCTGACGAACCCCGCAGGTAGGACATCCGAACTTTTTGAAATTCGTCTTCTCCATAAAGATCCCAAAGAATGAGATTTAATTCTTTCCCTCCAATATTGAGTGATTTTTTATCAATTTTTACTCCAACAGTTGTTTGATAAGTATCAGAGTAAATACTTTTAACAAAACGTGAGACTAAACTCGTTTTTCCGGTGGCGAATGCACCCACCATACACATTTTTTTCTGGATCATTACTGAGTTATTTCTCTCCCGGAGGTATCAGTTATTTTTACCTTGAAAGAGACGCTGCGATTCAATGATCGATCCTGTTGGGTCGTTTCTTTAGCCAAAATTTCTTTTGTGCCTACACCCACCGCAGAAAGATTGGTTTTCTTTATTCCTTGCGAAACTAGAGTAGAAAGGATGGCATCGGCACGCCCTTGGCTTAGGATCATATTTCTCTGCTCTGAGCCTATTTTGTTAGCGTGTCCTAAAATTTCAATTTGGACATTTTTACCTAAATAAGGCGCTGCATTTGTAATTTTTTTAACTTCTTTTATAAGGTTTTCTATCATGATCTCCTGGCCAGGTTCAAGTTGTGTACTTCCCTCTGTAAAAAAGAGTAACTGCTTTTCGATCTTGTTTTCACTAAGCTCAAGTTCTTTAAGTTCCATCTCAATAAGGTTTTTTTCGTCAAATTTATTAATTCCGGGAATTGCTCGCACCAGTTTTCTGGTTTCAATAATCCATTGATAAGGAGCAGAACCTTCAGCACGAAGAGTGCCCTTTTCATCAACGATTAAAGATACAGTTGCCGGAGGTTGAAGCAAGTCTTTCGCTCTAATTTCAGTAAATTTTGGATAAAAAGATAAGTAAGGCTCCCAGCGGCTAATAACTATTTTGGGATTAATATTTGATTCTTTCATGATCTTGATTGGATCTGCCGCCAAAGGATCTCGAAGTCCGGAAATAAAATATTTTCCCCGACGTTTCTCGGAAGTAACTACGGTCATTCCTGGCTGGGCATTTAATTTTTCCAAATACGCTGTCCATCGCTGTTTCTCTGTGAAGTCAAAAAAGAACCAGCTACCCAAAGCTATTAATATAGAGCTTAATAAAATCCATAGAACAGGAGAAGGTTTTGTCTTTTTGGGTTGATACTGGGCCTGAAAGCAATCTTCAAGATAAAGCGTGCTGCCTTCAAAGGGAGCAGTATCTCCCTCAAACAAATTAAATTTTTGGTCGTATTTGAGGTGAATTTTTTCTATTACTTCTTGGAAAACTAACTTAAATTCTTTGGGTGCATTTCCCCGGATAATCCCTGCTAATATTGCCTGCGGACCAGGTTCAATCCAGATAGTGAGTTCGCCAAACTGCAACGTTTCTAGGGAATCGCCGGTTTGTACGCTAAAAGAGTCTTGGACAAAATCCCGGATCGCTGTTAACATCGCTGAAACTAAGTCTGCATCCTGAGCGGCTACGTTTGGCGCTACTACGTGCTGAAGTAACAATCCAGTTTTTTTATGAATCAAAAAAACTTGTTCAACTCGATAGAGAAGAGTGCGGAGAAGAACAACTTCGGCAAATGATTTTCCTGTCTGTAAAGCTTCCAATCTCCACTTAAAGCCTTGTGGAGACAAGCTGTGTTCAACAGTTTGATTGAGGGACTGGACTGTAGTTTCCAGAGCTGTAGCGATCGCTTTGCGCGTGGCAGGGCCGATTACGGGGAAAATCGCCTCTGACAGGATATTCAGGTCTTTTGTGACCGATAAATGAATCGCTTCTTCAACCGTTGGCACGATTGCTTCGCTTAGCTGCTTATCTCGCATTGTCCGTAGGATAATCGCCTCTGGAAGCAGTTGGCTGATATCCTCTGCATGAATATTGGGATTATTTAGTCGCTCATGCAGTTTATCAAGTTCGCTTTGCTCAAAACCAAGAAGCAAACTCCGAAGTTCTGAGAGATCCTCGTTCGTTGAAAGATTATTTTCTGGAGTATTGCTAGATAAATCATGGGTAGAAGAGTCAGCCATTGCTCAAATCCCCCTATTCACAACTAAATTATTATGCCGATATCAGATGAGGGAGCTAGAGCGATTTAGTAGTCTATGGACGGATAATTTTGGATTCCCCCCTTAAAAATCTCTTTTGTAGAAAAATTATTCATTTCGAGAAATTCCCGGTTGAGTGTTAAGTCTCATTGCTAGTTCTGCAAACAGAGATGCCAGAGTTGAACGGTCTGTTTTATCCTTACGAAGTTCTTGGGCTTCTCGTTCAAGCGCAGCCAAAAGTTCTTCATATTTTTGCCTAATCTCATCGTCCAAATTTTTAGATTGCTCTAGAATCTGCTGACGTAACTCTCGCTCTTTCGTTGTAGTTTGTTCATCCAGTTGCGCGAGCTTCTTTTCCAAAGAACCAATCAAGTTTTTTAATTCCTGAGAAAGCCCTTTTACTGATTCGTCTCGTTCTGATTGCTCAGTTTTTAATCGGTCAGTTATAGATTCAAGTTCTTTTCGGAGGTAGTTTTCAATATTATCTAAACGTTTTCTCGTGTCATCGCGTAAGTTAGTGGATTCTTTCACTAAACGTTCTTCCAAACGAGCAAATCTTTTTTCGTATTCTCGCGTCTGATTCCCAAAAAGAATATCTCTGACTTTATCGAGATTTCCACTTTCTGTCCCATTTACACTAGGAAGCGAGGAATCACTTTTAGACTGAATTGGATTTGTTTGAGCGGATTCCAATTCTATATAATTGATGGAATTTTCTTCCGAAGAACTCATAAATTTAATCCTTCATTAAAGAAACTTATTGTTGTCTTATCTTCTTGTTTTTTAGGCAAGGAAGAAGTGGTTTATGGCGGCAAACCAGTAAATCGAGTTGTCTTCTAGAGCGCAAAAACCTCGCTTTTCGTACATTAAGACTTTACCCTAAAGGTCAGCGTCAGTAAATGCAAGGGCTAAAAGGACTGCCACAAGTATAAAAAAATCTATATTGCAAAGAACGGAAGGCTAGCCTTTTGCATCTTCCGTTACCATTTCCGTAAGGGGTGGACAAGGCACAAGCTAAAGTTGTTTCTGCCTTTACTGCTATCTTGCCTAAGAAAGTCAATACTTATGAGAAACTTGTAACAAACCAAAACATATATTGATAGCCTCTGCGCCCTAAGAAAACTCACCTAATAAATCTCTGCAAAATTCCTCAGAATACATCATTTTTGTTTGTTCTTCTTCCCCTTGGCTCCCACTAGAGATGCAAAGCCTTGGTAAACGCCAATCATTAAGGCGAGGACTGTTACCATCGGGTGTCTGGACTTTGGCGGATCTACCCGTTGTATGGTGCTGGTAGAGGTTCCAGAGGAGCGATCGCCTTGGTCTTGTGCGGCAGCGGCTTTGATGTCGTCAGTGCGCGGTATTCCCTGCTTTGCCCTCGCTTCTTCACTAAGGGGTACGGCATTCTTAGAGGGGACAATTCGAGAGCCGTACTTGTTGGCGTAGACTTGAGTAAATTCGGCACCGAAAAAGAGAATCTGGGCGGAATAATTTACCCACAACAGCAGCACTACAAATGAGCCAGCTGCGCCGTAGGTTGAGCCGACACTGCCATTGCCTAGATACAACCCCAGTAAGTACTTACCAATGGTAAATAGTAAAGAGGTAATGGCGGCACCGATCCACACGTCACCCCAGGCAATTTTCGCATCTGGCAAAATTCTAAACATCAACGCGAACAGCACCGTCACGACGCCGAAGGAGATGAAAAAGTTTAGGGCTTGCAGGAAGGGCAAACCGGGTATCAAGTGGCCCAAATAGTCGCCTACTGATGTCAAACCGGCACTCAAGATCAACGAAACTAAGAGCAAAAAGCCGATGCCCAGTACCATTGCAAAGGACAAAAATCGGTCTTTGATAAAGCCTTTGATGCCGCGTCCAGGCTTGGGGGCGACTTCCCAGATGGTGTTGAGTGAATCTTGCAGCTGACCAAAAACGCCGGAGGCACCGAACAGGAGGAGACCAACGCTAATCAGAGTGGCAATTGTGCCTTCCTCTGCCTTGCGAGAATTTTGGATCATCTCTTGGACAGCTTCAGCACCCTGCTTGCCTAGCAATTCTCGAAGTTGCGTAACAATTCCCCCCTCAGCGGCTTCTTGTCCAAATACCAAAGCCGCGATCGCGATCGCAATAATCACTAGAGGTGCCAGAGAAAATACGGTGTAATACGCCAGCGCCGCCGCTAACCGCGATGCCTTATCTTCTTGCCATTCTGAAAATGTGTCTTTAAGCAGTCCTACTATATCTTTTGGCTTCATAACTAACTTCTAGTCTGCGCTACCACTCTTCTTTGAGTTTGCAGCGCCTTGTCAAGAAGTTAAAAGACCCGAAAGTTAGAGTTTTTCCAGAATTCCAGCTTACACCAGCCCTCGTTTTTTCAGTTTGGACAGTGCATCTTCAGCAGCAGCTTTCTCAGCATCTTTTTTGCTGCGTCCTTTACCTTCCCCGTAGGCTTTATCACCTACAAACACTGTGGCGATGAACTCTGGAGCATGGGGTGTTCCGCCTGCTTGTTTTGTGACATATTTCGGTGGCGCTGAACCAAGCTCAGGATCTGCTTGCACCCATTGCTGAAACCGATTTTTTGAGTCCACATTGGAGAGAGACACTACAATATCCTCCGGAACGGAATCAAATAGCGGTTCTACAAAATCGCGGACTTTCTCAATATCTGACTTGTTATCTAGATAATAAGCGCCGACGACCGCTTCAAAGGTGCTGCTGAGTAAATTTGGATTCTGGTAGCCTCCTTCGCGCTTGGCACCTTCACCTAACCGCATTTGGAAGTTTAAACCAATTTCGGTAGCGAACTTTGCTAGCTGCTTTTCATCTACTAGCGCGGAACGCCTACGAGTCATTTGGTCTTCTCCCATATGTGGGTGACGACGATAGAGATATTCGCCACTTAAGAAAGTTAGCAAAGCGTCACCCAAAAATTCTAGACGTTCGTTGTTTTCGCACTCTCCGGGGTTTTCATTGGCATAAGAACGGTGAGTAAGCGCATGCATCAAAAGTTTTCTATTCTGAAATTTTGGCAATTCCATTTTTATTTCTCCTGGCTTTGGGTAAATTAATTGCATGGAAATATTAGTACTAGTAACTGAATGGTTATTAACTTAGTGAACACGAAAAAACCGCTTACTAGCGGTTTTTTGAATCAACCCGGCTTGGATAGAAACCGGGTTTTGATAAGTAGCGATCGCTTGATTATCTAGCTTTTAGCAATCTGCTTAACTATACTAACAACATTTCTTCATTTTGCAATTTGATTTTCCCCTCTTTTTCAACAGCAGCAACAAATTTTTTGAAGCGTCTAAATTTCGTACCGTCAGGTTTACAAATAGTGGAACCCCCTTTATAGTTGGGAAAACACTGACTGTGACTCATCAGGCTAGCAATGATGGAATATGTTGTACGCTTACCTTTGCTGACCGCAGTTTTGATAGCTTCAATAAGGCAGTCAACACCATCATCGTAGTTGATATCAGACAACTTGCCATCTTTCTAAATCACAGCCTTGTTGCGAACTAAGTTAGGTAACTCGTCTAAAAAGTAAATTTCATCAGCAACAATTTTTAGGCTTAGCTTCACATTGCCTTGTCGAGCGACAACTATCGCCTTTTTACTCAATTTTTTCTGATTCAAAACTAAGTATTTGAAATCCCCATCTCCTGATACAATAATAGCCACATCGGGAGGTTGGTTGCCGTGAATATCTTCAAGATAGTCAGCCATCAATTGATTATCAGCACTATTTTTTAAAGGACAAGGAACATCAATACCAGCAAAACCAAGGTTTTCTAGATTTTCTTTGTCATAAGCCATGTTTATGCACTTTGAATTGTAGTAAACCTTTGCACTTATCAAATGTCCTTGCAAATTGGCAAAACTTACCAATAACTTTGCATTTCTTTCTGTGAAGGGGACGTTTTGAGAATCCCAATAAATCGAAACTAAGGGTTCTTGATTGTTTGTTTTTATTTGGGAATAGCCAAGAATACTTGTCATTTTGATACGTCCAAATACTAAGTTAATGGACATCCAAAAATCGTGCATTTAGCTTTAGCAAAAAGCCGCTTATAGGGATTTAATAAAGATAAAATAAACCCCGAATAAGTTAATAGCCTAATCAACTTTTCTGCTTGGGAATTATTGAATTTGCAGTCTCAGGTGTAGGGTTTTTCGCCTCTTAACAAGCGGTCAATCAATCACTTGATTGAACATTAAGCCGGATATTTTGTCATTTTCCCGAAATTTTGGTCGTTAAATTGACCTAATATCAGACTGAATGTTCAACCAAATGATTGATTGAGACGCTCAGCAAGAGACTAAAAACCCTGCACCTGAGACAGCATTCAAAACTCCGCGATTTTTAATGCGTAATTTTTTTCTGCCTGCGTTGAATGTAACATCAGCAAAAATTGGATGTCAAGAGTAATTGGGTTGATTTGAAGCGTAGGACTTAGTTGAAGGCGACAAACTTTGCGCTATGCTGAAAAATTGGACTTGCATCGCTTTAAAAATATGCCTGCATCTGTAGCTAACCCCGCCTTCCCCCTTGCTGCTGTTGTGGGGCAAGAAGCAATAAAAATGGCGCTGCTATTGGCAGCAATTGATCCCGGACTGGGAGGGGTAGCGATCGCGGGTCGTCGCGGGACTGCTAAATCGGTCATGGCACGCGCCTTGCACTCCCTTCTGCCCCCCATAGAAGTCGTCAAAGGATCGATTAGCAATTGTGACCCCGATTCCCCCAGCGAGTGGGATGACAAATTATTGGCAGAAGCGAATGCCCAGCCAGATGCCCCGATTGACGCACAGGTGATTCCGGCTCCATTTGTGCAAATTCCTTTGGGAATCACAGAAGATCGACTGCTGGGTTCTGTGGATGTCGAGCAATCCGTTAAACAGGGAGACACGATATTTCAGCCTGGGTTACTGGCGACAGCACACCGGGGTGTCCTCTATGTAGACGAAATTAATCTACTTGATGAGCAAATTGCTAACCAACTGTTGACTGTTTTATCGGAAGGACGCAACCAGATTGAGCGGGAAGGGATTAGCTTTCAGCATCCTTGTAAGCCTTTATTTATTGCCACTTACAACCCGGAAGAAGGGCCACTGCGAGAACATTTGCTCGATAGAATTGCGATCGCGCTTTCCGCTGATGGCGTACTCGGTTTAGATGAACGAGTGCAAGCAGTAGAACAAGCTCTCGCCTACGCCAAATCTCCGGAACAATTTCTAGAACAGTACACCGAAGACATCGACAACCTCAAAACTCAGATTGTATTGGCGCGGGAATGGCTTAAAGATGTCCGGATTACCCGCGAGCAAATTGCTTATCTAGTTGATGAAGCAATTCGAGGCGGAGTGCAGGGACATCGAGCCGAACTCTTTGCGGTGCGAGTTGCCAAGGCTGCGGCTGCTTTAGAGGGGCGCACTAACGTGACGGCGGAAGACTTGCGCCGTGCAGTGGAATTGGTGATTGTGCCCCGCGCTACAGTCGTGCAGACACCACCAGACGAAACGCCTCCACCGCCTCCCCCACCGCCACCGCCCCAAGACGAATCTCAGCAAGAGCAAGATGAGCCGGATGAGAAGGATGAAGAGGAACCGGAAGAACCCCAGGAGGATCAGTCGAGTATTCCGGAAGAATTTGTCTTCGATCCAGAGGGTGTCATCCTCGACCCTACCGTGCTTTACTTTGCTCAAATGGCGCAACGTCACGGCAAGTCGGGCAGTCGCAGTCTCATCATTTCAGAAGATCGAGGGCGCTACGTCAAGCCAATGTTGCCGAAAGGCAAGGTGCGGCGAATTGCTGTTGACGCGACGCTCAGAGCCGCTGCACCCTACCAAAAGGCAAGGCGGGAGCGAAACGACGTTGCGATCGCTCAATCCCTCGGTGGTCAGGGAGGGCAAAGAGGAGATCGGCGGGTATTCGTCGAGCAGGGGGATGTTCGCTCCAAGCGCTTAGTCCGTAAAGCCGGAGCGCTCGTCGTTTTCGTCGTCGATGCCTCTGGCTCGATGGCGCTCAACCGAATGCAGTCAGCCAAGGGTGCAGTGATGCGCCTGCTGACGGAAGCCTATCAGAACCGCGACCAAGTGGCGTTAATTCCCTTCCGGGGAGAACAAGCCGATGTGCTGCTACCGCCAACCCGTTCGATTGCCTTAGCGCGGCGGCGTCTGGAGCTATTGCCTTGTGGCGGCGGCTCCCCTCTGGCTCATGGTTTGACTCAGGCAGTGCGCGTCGGGATGAATGCTCAGATGTCTGGGGATATCGGTCAGGTGGTGATTGTGGCGATTACCGATGGACGGGGAAATATTCCTTTAGCTCGTTCTTTAGGCGAACCGATGCAGGAAGGGGAAAAGCCGGATATTAAAGCTGAATTGTTGGACATTGCTTCCAGAATTCGCGCTTTGGGGATTCAGTTGTTAGTGATTGATACGGAAAATAAGTTTATTTCCACTGGATTCGCAAAGGAATTGGCAAAGCAATCTGGGGGGAAATATTATCACTTACCCAAGGCAACCGAGCAAGCGATCGCTGGAGTGACCAGAGGCGCGATCGCAGATATGAAATCTCGCTAGTACAAAAATCTCTAGGAACCCCTCCCCCAACCCCTCCCCGCTTGCGGGGGAGGAGCGCTGAAGCCGCAGGCGATCGCGGGGTGGGGTTCTTTTATTACGGGTAATTAACCAGAGCTAATATCACTTCTCCCGATTACCAATTACCCATCTCAAAAACTTTTCACCGCCCGATATTTCGCTTCAACTGCTCAAGCTCGTCGTCCGCTTCCCAGTGCTTAAATTTAGCCTCTAATGGATCGGGACCACTGTTGATCGGGCGGTGGTAATTCTGATTCCAGCCAACCGTCTCCGCACGCTGCTGAGCTTGAGAACTTGTACGCGCTGCTTGCGCCTGAACAGCTTTGGTATGGACTTCCTGGCGGCGAACTTGAATTTGACGCTGTAGCTGTTTTGCTTGCTCGCTTCGCTGTTTAATCCCTTGCATCTGTCCCCAAAGTTGATTACCTTGACGTAGCAGAGCTGCTTCTCGCTCTTGGGCAGGCTGGACTAAATCGAACCTGTTGGCAGCTTTTGCCTTTTCAATCCGGACATGCCAGCGCTGAATTTCTTGAGCGGTTGAGAGGATTTCATCTTGTAATTTTTTCTCTTGCAGTTGCAGGTCTGCAATCAGCTTAAGGGCATCATCTTCTTGTTCCCGTAGCTGCTCCTCTAGCGCCTGTAATTCCAAATGAGGATTATTCCGCAAGAATTCTTCTAATCGGGTTTCTAAAAACCGGCTGAAATCGTCAAATAGACCCACTGCAAGAACTCCCACTACAGGTTTGTCATTATGTTAGCAATTAGGAGCGATCGCTCATCAGCCATTAGTCATTAGTCATTAGTAATAGACTTATGAGTGATCTCTAATGACTCATTTAAAACTTCTGCCCAACATAAACAGAACGGACTTCTCCGTTGCGTCGGATAACCGCTTCCTGATTCGAGATGGAAACCAAAGTCCATCCGCTAGAGCCAATGTTTTCGCCCACGCGGATGCGGTTGGCAACACCGCCGAAGTCAAATAGAGCAGCAGAGCGATCGCCCAATTCTAAGACTCCCACAAGCGTATGCGTCGCCGTAGGAGCCGGATCTGGGTTGGGTGCGGGTACTGCGGCTGGGGGCGCGGGGGGTGCTGGGGGTGCCAGGGGTGGTAAGGCAGGGATGGGAAGCCGAGGCATTGTGGCAGCCATCGGAGGCAGTGTCAGAGGTTTGGAACCCAATGAGGGTGCTGAGGGACGAACCGACGGTGCCGGACGACTGACTGGGGGTTTGGGACGCACTGGCGGCATCAAATTCACTGAGGGTGCGGGACGCACTGGCAGCATCGAACTCACTGAGGGCGCGGGACGCACCGGCGGTACCGGACGCCTTGGTAGTGATGGAAGCAAGGGAGGACGGACTAAGGGGGAAACGCCTTGCAGTCCTAGGGCAGATTGTGGAACCACAGACTGACTTTGGGGTGATGGATAGATGGGAATGTAGACTCTTTCCATAACACCCGATCCTCTCGCTGCCCCAGCCGTATTTCCGGGGACAGTTGTCACGGGCGGCAGATTTGTCCCTTGGGGCGCGGCGGCACTTCCCGTGCGTTTGTTCGCGTCAGCTTTGCGATCGATGACTTCGAGCGATCGCTGCATATAGTTCACAAACTGCTCATCTGCTTTAGACTGAACCTCTTGGCTGACGGGTGTAACCGTTGCGGGGGGCGAAAAGAGCCAATTGAGCCTGCCCTGGCTCACCAGCCACAGTAGCAATGTAGCTGCCGCCGATGTCAAAGCCAGTCCCAACAGGAGTTTCTCAAATAATTTGCCTTCCCCACGATCCTTGTTGTCTTCGGGTTGAATCTCCTCCACGCTGATATCCAGCGCCAGAGGCGTTTGCACAATACTGCGGGGTGTATTGTCTGGTTGCTCCGGGAGCAGCTCCTCTGGTGGAACCCAGGTAGGGGGCAATGTGACTTGCGAAACTTGGACAGGTTGTAAGGAGATATACTCTGACTGCGGCTGCTCTGGAGTTGAGATGCTGCCGCCCTCCAAAACCCGGTCGATGTCTGCAAACAAGTCGTCCATCAATTGATCGGCATATTTGTCAACCGACCAAGGTTGGATAGAAGTGGAATTTGCCAAGGGTGCTGAGTCCCTCTGGTTATTGCTAACATCCTGAGTCATCGATTGCTCACTCTCGTGGCTACACTGAATCAACGATAAGCCTTAAGACATTTGATGGGGCTTATATCGGTAAATAAATTCCTAATTGTGGGACATTATTCCCTAAGGCAATCAGTTGTCAATGCTCCCTGACTGATTGGTTCAAAGAACGCCTTACTTCTAGCTTATATTTTCCCGTGGCGACCAAGCCAATTTTGTCTTTAAATTGGGCTTGACCCAGTTAGCAAACCATGCTTTTTGTCACTTGTCAATTGTCAACGGGTAGACAGGCGACGAATCTCGTCTCTCGGTCAGTTGTTGATGTTTTTACCACTCACCCAGGCAAGGAGGCGGTACCAAAAAAGCCTCTACGATGACTGGCTGCTAACCAAGGCGGTTTGCCGAGAGCGTAATTCTAGATATACCAGTAAAGCGTTGATATCAGCCGGATTGACGCCGCCAATTCGAGCTGCTTGACCAATCGTGAGCGGTTGCACTTGCGCTAACTTTTCACGAGACTCCTTCGAGAGAGTCTCGATCGCTGCATAATTTAGATCCGGCGGTAGCTGGCGGTTTGCATGACGGCTCACTTGGTCAATTTGGTGCTGCTGACGCTGGAGATACCCAGAGTATTTGAGATCGATTTCTGCGCCTTCTTTCTCCACGGAGTCTAGACTGGGGTTGCTCAGTCCGTAACGATCTAAGTCAACGTAATGGAAACCAGGGCGTCGTAGCAAATCAGCCAGAGTAATCGAGCCTTTGATGGCTTGTTGGGTGTCAGACGCGATCGCCTTCCCGATCTCATCATGCTCCTTAATCCGCGTCGAGTACAACCGTTCCTTCTCAGCAGCAATATTCGCTTGCTTGTGTTGGAACAACTCCCAGCGACGGTCATCAATTAAGCCGACTTCCCGACCCAGCGGCGTCAAGCGCTGATCTGCATTATCCGACCGCAGTAACAACCGATACTCAGATCGGCTAGTTAGCATCCGGTAAGGTTCCCGCAAATCTTTGGTACACAGATCGTCCATCAGCGTCCCGATGTAACTGTGTTCGCGCGGGAATACAATCATTTCTTGATTGCGGACAAATCGAGCTGCATTAATTCCCGCTACAATGCCTTGAGCAGAGGCTTCTTCATACCCGGTCGTGCCGTTAATTTGCCCAGCACAAAATAGTCCCTCTACCTTTTTGGTCATCAGTGTCGGATAGCACTGGGTTGCGGGTAGATAATCATACTCCACCGCATAAGCTGGACGCAGCATCATACAGTTTTCTAAACCGGGGAGAGTCCGCAACATCTGCAACTGCAAATTCTCTGGCAATCCCGTCGAAAAGCCTTGAATATACAGTTCTGGAATATCCCGTCCTTCCGGTTCAATAAAAATCTGGTGGCTTTCCTTATCGGCAAAGCGCACAATTTTATCTTCAATGCTAGGACAATAACGTGGCCCCTTGGCATCTACCCAACCGCCATAGACTGGCGACAGGTGCAGGTTTTCCCGAATAATCCGGTGAGTTTCCGGTGTCGTCCGGGTGAGATAGCAAGGCATCTGCTCCCGTTCTACCCAAACTGAGGGGTCAAAGCTGAACCACCGCACCTCCGTATCACCCGGCTGGGGTTCCAAATTCGTATAGTCTAGCGATCGCTTATCGACCCGTGCTGGAGTTCCCGTCTTTAGCCGTCCTGTTTCAAATCCGAGTCGATTCAAGGTTTCCGTCAACCCAACTGCGGCAAATTCCCCCGCACGACCTGCTGACATCGACTTGTTCCCGACCCAGATGCAACCCCCTAAAAAAGTGCCCGTCGTCAGGATGACTGCTTTACACCCAAACGCCACACCAAAATAAGTTTCGACGCCAATCACTTCATCGTTAGCGCCCATTACTAAATCTGTGACCATGCTTTCGCGGATTGTCAAGTTTTCCTGGTTCTCGACAATCTCCTTCATCACCGCCGCATATTCCCGTTTATCCGTCTGCGCCCGCAATGCCCATACCGCAGGCCCTCGCGATGAGTTCAGAATCCGCTTTTGTAGGTAAGTGCGATCCGCCATTTTCCCAATTTCCCCACCCAACGCATCGATTTCGTGAGTCACCTGGGACTTGGCAGGGCCACCGACTGCTGGGTTACACGGTTGCCAAGCAATTTTGTCCAGGTTAAGGGTTAGCAGCAGGGTACGACAGCCCAATCGTGCTGTAGCGAGGGCAGCTTCGCAACCGGCGTGTCCGGCTCCGACTACAACAACATCAAAAGCGTCTTGAAATTCTACGGGCGATCGCGTGGTCATGGTCATGGTAAGTGTCTGAGTAGCAAGGACTCATCCTTCATATTAGCGATTACACCAGTCTGCTTGGAGTTTCAGCCATTGAGTGGCAAAATAAACCCGATTTAGACAGTATATAGACTTAATTCTATCGGGTGATTCTTTTCAAGTTAAAGCATATCACTCGGATTTGTCGGATGAGGTTTCGTATTCAAGATTTGTCGATTGAATACAAGGTTGGTTACTATGCCAAAACTCAGATTGATTTCTCTGTACTGCGAACGGACTGAAGACAACGCCGGGGCTGATGAAGCTTACTTGGTTGTGAATGGACAACAAGTTGGAGGCGTACAAAGTATCAACGATCGCGAAGCACGCAACCTCACTTATATCCCGCCGATTTCTTTTACATCTTCTGCTGAAATTCGGCTTTATGACCAAGATACGGGGATTTTCGATAAGGATGATTATCTGGGCACGTTAAATGCTTCCAGTAGTCAATTAGGTCGTGGAGAGCAACGGGGTAAGTTTACTGAGGATGATGCTGACTACACTTTGACCTGGGAAGTTCTGGCAGATTAAGTATTCTTGCTTTGTCTGTTTTTACTTTATAGGGAAAAAGTTGCATAAAACGTTTTAAAAAGACACGGTTTTCCGTGTCTTTTTAATTCATTATTATCTAGCTAAAGTATCTTTTTTGTAGAGTATTTTATTTTAAATCATATAAAGTGCGATCGCCTTCATCAACCAAGATACGTTAGCCAAGGGACGCTTTGTTCGCTTCGCCTTGAATCCTTTTGCATTCCCTCAAGCTCACATAAGGGCGATCGCCAGTCATGCTTCTTGGAAAGGGTAACCAAATATACTTATAAGTTTAATTTATATTCTTTTGCTGAGTGGATTTCGTCATAACCAGGACATCTGGGTGATAGAAGTGGTAGTTAATGGTGAACAACTTCCAAATCTAGGGCCTGTATAAAGAAAGTTGAAAGTTCGTGAAGTATTTTTTCCTTTCTGATGGATGGACTGTCGGTCGAGTATGGGAATTCGGCGGCTTGTGGAACGAAAACTCTTGGCGACGCAAACCCGAAATTCAGCAAATGAACCTTTGCATCTTCGAGCAGGGCGAAAAACTGTGGCTGTATCGAGTAGAAGACGCCATTCTTATGGTCGAAGTCAAACCCACAGC
Source organism: Trichocoleus sp. ST-U2 (assembly GCF_039961875.1). NCBI lineage: Bacteria > Bacillati > Cyanobacteriota > Cyanophyceae > Leptolyngbyales > Trichocoleusaceae > Trichocoleus > Trichocoleus sp. ST-U2. Next base: position 23,242 of record NZ_JAMPJY010000055.1, read on the forward strand.
TCATGTCCCAACTGAGTCAGCCAATCAGAATATTGGTCAAGTAGTGCTAAAACGCTTGATTGATGCTGAAGAGGTCATCCAGAGAATGAACGAGTCAGCAGCGTTACCCCAACTCAGCAGCACCCAGGAGTCGGGATGAAAGGTTAAGAATGCGATCGCTACCTTAATCCCAACTGTCAACCCGCTTGCAATGGATTCTAACAATAGTTACACTTCTTTAAATGGTAACTCCCCTCGGTCTTCCGACCTAGGAATGGCGTGAACCTGGTGTGACGAGGCCAAAAACCTCATCGACATGATAAATCGTGTCTGTAACATCTGCCGAGGTAAAACATCAAGTACGCGAAACTCTCATGCAAAAAGCCTGCAATCGGCATGGCTCTTGAAGCTAAGAGTAGGTAACATAATCTTTCATTTTCACTTTTGCCTTGTGAAACAGTCCCGCAGTCTTGCAAGAGAGCTTCTCTGGCTTAGATTATGGTAAACAACGGCAAATCGCACATAAAAAAAGAAGCGTCGAAGTAGACACTTATTCATCTGAGGAGGAGCGTAGTCAATGGGACTACCCTGGTACCGAGTACACACAGTCGTCCTGAACGATCCAGGTCGATTGATATCTGTACACCTGATGCATACTGCCCTCGTGGCAGGCTGGGCCGGTTCGATGGCCCTGTACGAACTCGCAATTTTTGACCCCAGCGACCCAGTCCTGAACCCCATGTGGCGTCAGGGGATGTTTGTACTGCCATTCATGGCTCGCTTGGGTGTAACCGAATCCTGGGGTGGTTGGAGCATTACTGGCAGCTCAGGAAACTACCCTGGCGTATGGTCATTTGAAGGCGTTGCTGCCGCTCATATCGTCCTTTCCGGTCTGCTGTTCCTAGCTGCCGTCTGGCACTGGGTTTACTGGGATTTGGAACTGTTTAGAGACCCCCGCACCGGCCAACCAGCGCTCGACTTGCCAAAGATGTTTGGCATTCACCTGCTTTTGTCGGGTCTTTTGTGCTTTGGATTCGGTGCATTCCACCTGTCGGGGCTATTTGGCCCTGGTATGTGGGTTTCCGACCCCTACGGTATCACTGGCAGCGTCCAACCTGTCGCGCCAGAGTGGGGACCCGATGGCTTTAATCCGTTCAATCCTGGCGGTGTCGTCGCTCACCACATTGCAGCAGGTGTCGTAGGAATTATCGCTGGTTTGTTTCACCTAGCAGTTCGACCCCCAGAGCGGCTCTACAAAGCTTTGCGGATGGGGAACATCGAAACCGTGCTTTCCAGCAGTATTGCCGCTGTATTCTTTGCCGCCTTCGTTGTGGCAGGTACGATGTGGTACGGCAGTGCTACAACTCCGATTGAGCTGTTTGGTCCCACCCGCTATCAGTGGGATGGCGGTTACTTCAAGCAAGAAATTGACCGGCGCATTCAAGCCAATATTGCTGAAGGGGCGAGCGCTTCCGAAGCTTGGTCGCAAATTCCAGAAAAACTCGCATTTTATGACTATGTCGGAAACAGCCCTGCGAAGGGTGGTTTGTTCCGCGCAGGTCCAATGAATAAAGGAGATGGGATTGCTCAGGCTTGGTTAGGGCATCCAGTATTCAAAGATGCTGAAGGTCGGGAATTGTCGGTACGTCGTCTTCCCAACTTCTTTGAAACCTTCCCCGTGATCTTGACCGATAAAGACGGTGTGATTCGCGCCGATATTCCGTTCCGTCGGGCAGAATCAAAAAATAGCTTTGAGCAAGCGGGTGTCACCGTAAGCTTATACGGCGGTGCTTTGGATGGGAAAACTTTTGATGACCCCGCTAAAGTGAAGCAATTTGCTCGGAAAGCTCAGCTGGGTGAGCCTTTTGCATTCGACCGCGAAACGCTGAATTCTGACGGGGTGTTCCGCACCAGTCCCCGTGGCTGGTTCACGTTCGGACACGCTGTATTTGCTCTGCTGTTCTTCTTCGGGCACCTCTGGCATGGCTCTCGGACTCTGTTCCGGGATGTGTTTGCTGGGGTTGAGGCTGACCTGGAAGAGCAGGTTGAGTGGGGTCTGTTCCAGAAAGTGGGTGACAAGAGTACCCGCAAGAAGGAAGCTGTCTAGAAATGTAATCAGGCGAAAGGCAAAAGTTAAGTATTTTTCTTTGACCTTTTGCCTTTTTAGTTTTTCTTGACAAGGTAGACTGGTAGTAAAGCAAACAATCAGGAAATTCTGATATGGAAGCCGCTGCTTACATTTTGATTTTGACCCTCGCATTGGGTACTCTCTTCTTTGCGATCGCTTTCCGCGAACCTCCTCGGATTGAGAAGAAGTAGTTCGCACCTAAAGCTCGCAGCACTACAACTTAATATTTAGGAAAAGCTACTGAGCCGCAACTGTCTTAACCCTTGTATTTCCACAAGGGTTAAGATAATAACCGGCTCAGCTTTTCCAATTTTAGGTATTTCTTTAGTAAAGTGGCAGATAATTCTAATCCTTCCTCACGCTCGTCTATCCAACAAGCGAGGACTTTTTAAAATGCAATGTCCTTTATGCCAGTACACCGATAGCCGTGTCCTTGAGTCCCGTTCCACGGAAGCCGGACAAAGTATCCGGCGACGCCGCGAGTGTTTGAAGTGCAATCATCGCTTCACTACCTACGAACGCATTGAATTTGTTCCAATTACGGTGATCAAACGGGGAGGTCAGCGAGACTCCTTTGATCGTTCCAAGTTAATTCGTGGGATTGTTCGAGCCTGTGAAAAAACCGGCATCCCCCAAGGAACTCTGGAAGTATTGGTTGATGAAATTGAAGCAGAATTACAGCAGCGCATCATCAGAGAAGTCACCAGTCAAGAAATTGGGGAATTAGTCCTCCAGCGTCTGCAATCTATCAGCGAAGTTGCATATATCCGTTTTGCCTCGGTCTATCGGCAGTTTCAAGGAATTCGAGATTTTGTGGATACCTTGAATCATCTGCGAAGTCATGGCAGTGGAACAGAGGAAGACACTGAACTAACAGATCCTCTCGAAAATAATAAGCCTTCCTTATCAGAGCCTGGTGACACAGCAATCCAGGCTTCTTTGTTTATTGGTTATTAGTAACTAGCGGTTGACAAAGCTGCTATAGTATGCGCTAGAGATGCGGTGGTTACAGCCGAACATTTTTGAACTCGAATTTATCTAGCTTTCGTCCTGGCGACGTTGTAATTGGTAAAGCGATCGCTCTGGAGCCGGAAGGCGCTTTGATTGATATTGGCGCACCAACAGCTATTTTTCTCCCAATTCGGGAAATGTCAATCAATGAGATTGACTCTCCAGAAGAAGCCTTGCAATTGAACGAATCCCGCGAATTTTTGATTGTAAATCAATACGATGAAGCGGGGAATTTGATACTTGGTCTTTCGATACGACAGCTTGAGAAAAAGTTGGCTTGGGAACGAGTGCGTCAAATGCAAGCCGAAAACGTCACAGTTTACGCCATAATTTTTGAAACTCATCGCTTTGGCGTATCAGTTAAAGTTGAGGGGTTGCGCGGCTGTGTTTTACATTCTCGTCTCGATACCCGTAAGCCGAAAGAAGAGTTAATGGGAGAAGAAATCCCTATCAAGATCGTTGAGGTAGATGAAGACCGCGATCGCTTGTTTGTTTCCCATCGACTAGCACTGTATCCAGAAGGGATACAGCATTTAGAAGTTGGTCAAGTTGTTACTGGGAGAGTACTTGCACTCAAGCCGTATGGTGCATTTATCAATATTGCAGTCATTAACGCTCTGCTGCACATTTCCGAAATTTCCCACGCTGACTTTGACAAACCTGAAAGTATTTTTAAGGTCGATGATGAAATAAAAGCAATGATAATTTCGATGGATGCTGAGAAAGATCGCGTCTCACTCTCCACAAAAGCACTAGAACCCGAACTAGGTGATATGCTGAAAAATCCTCAGAAAGTCTATGAAAAAGCTGAGGAAATGGCGGCAAAGTACCGCAACCAGATGCAGAAATAGTAGTTGTTGCCTCAGATGTAGTCTTTAGCTGAAATACCGCTTACCTACTGCTAGGGAGCAATTTTAGCCAAACGGAGGATGAGCAAATTAAGTTATAATATCCTGTCTGGACAACTTCTCGCTCCTAGAAAATCTCATACAATAGGTTTGGCGAGAGAGCTATGTAGGTGTAAACTGCACGCGGTAAACGTGGGCGTACATCGACAGGAGGCACAGTTAAATACGGAGATAACACCAGGAAACGATACGCATGGTCAATCAGAAAACAACCGCTACAGCAGATATTGGATTTTCTCACGAAGATTTTGCGGCCCTACTCGATAAGTACGACTATCACTTTAATCCCGGTGATATTGTCGCCGGTACCGTGTTCAGTTTAGAGCCTAGGGGCGCTCTGATTGACATTGGCGCTAAAACAGCGGCTTATATTCCGATTCAGGAGATGTCAATCAATCGGGTTGATGCTCCGGAAGAAGTGTTGCAGTCCAACGAGACGCGAGAATTTTTCATTCTGACCGACGAGAATGAAGATGGACAGCTAACCCTTTCCATCCGCCGCATTGAGTATATGCGAGCATGGGAGCGAGTCAGGCAGTTGCAGACAGAAGACGCTACAGTGCGATCGCTTGTCTTCGCTACCAATCGCGGTGGTGCATTGGTACGGATTGAAGGATTGCGCGGGTTTATTCCTGGTTCTCACATCAGCACTCGCAAACCCAAGGAAGATTTGGTTGGTGAAGAACTACCGCTAAAATTCTTAGAGGTAGACGAAGACCGCAACCGTCTAGTTCTGTCACACCGACGGGCGCTAGTCGAGCGGAAGATGAATCGTCTGGAAGTGGGCGAGGTCGTTATTGGAACAGTACGAGGCATCAAGCCTTATGGTGCATTTATCGATATTGGCGGCGTCAGCGGACTGCTGCACATCTCCGAGATTTCCCACGACCACATCGACACACCTCACAGCGTCTTCAATGTCAATGATGAAGTGAAAGTGATGATCATTGACCTTGATGCTGAACGGGGACGGATTTCGCTCTCCACCAAGCAGCTAGAGCCAGAACCAGGCGACATGATCAAGAACCGCGATCGCGTCTATGACATGGCGGAAGAAATGGCGGCTAAGTATCGGGAGCAGATGCGAGCCAAGCTGCAAGGCACTACGATACCTTCTATAGAAATCGGCGTTTCTGACGAAGAAGCGCTACCTGCTATCGAAGATGAAGACGTGCCACCTGCTACAGAAGAGGCAGAAGTGCCACCCGCTATCGAAGCTGAAGAGGTGCCACCCGCTACAGAAGAGGAAGAAGAGCCGTCTGAGATCGAAGCTATCGAAGCTAAAGAGCTGACACCCGCTACAGAACAAGAGTAATTTTGTTAGGGGAAAGACATTTCAGATTTGAAATTTGAAATTAGTGATGACCAAAGAGGGAATTTCCCTCTTTTTTTATTGCAGTTTAATGAGTTGAGGGGGAAATTTTGGTAACAATTCGCTGTCGAGAAGTCACGTTCCCGAATATCCAGGCGGTAATTTTTGACAAGGACGGTACCCTAGAGGATTCCGAGTCATTTTTGAGAAAGTTGGGGCAAAAGCGATCGCGCATTATAGACGCTCAAATCCCCGGAACCGGAGACCCTTTATTAATGGCGTTTGGCATTAATGGAGACACTCTCGACCCTACGGGGTTATTAGCAGTAGGTAGTCATGGAGAGAATGAAATTGCTGCTGCTGCTTATATTGCTGAGACCGGACGGGGGTGGCTGGAATCAAGAGCGATCGCTCGTCGCGCCTTTAATGAAGCAGATCAATTTCTAAAAGATGCTGCCCCTTCCCCCTTATTTGTCGGTTCTTTGGAAGTGCTGCAACTTCTGTTTCAAGCTGGCTTAAGATTAGGAATTTTATCAGCTGCTTCTACGTCACGAGTAGAAGCATTTGTCAAACGCCATCAGCTCTCGCCCTACATCCAGCTAGAGATGGGAGTGGATGAAGGTCCCACTAAACCCGATCCAGCTTTATTTTTGCAAGCTTGCCAGAGACTGGGAGTTTCACCCAGCAATACTCTGATGGTGGGAGATTCTGCCGGAGATATTCAAATGGCACGTCAGGCGGGTGCCGCTGGTTGTGTTGGCATCTGCTGGGGAAAGCCGGAGGCGGCGCATCTAGAAAGTGCAGATGTCGCGATCGCGCAACTCGACGAAATTCAAATTTTGGATGCTAATGGCTAATCGGTGAGAACCCCTGATACCCGTTAGCCATTAGCTATCAGGCAAATTCCCAAAGCGATCGCGATAACGAGCTAACAGGTTTTCCATATCAGCAAGCTGTTGTTGAGCAAATTCCCGCTGCTGGCGCTCTTGTTCGGCTCGTTGGCGTTCTTGTTCGGCTTGTTCTTCTGCATGCTGTCGCCTCTGAGTTTCCTGCTTGAGCGCCTGCATTAGCTCATCGGCAATTAGCAACTTTTTCCTAGTATCTTCTCGGTAAAAGCCAAGTAGTTTCCCTTTTAGGAAAGCCTTGGGAATAGTCAAGAAACTGGTTAGCAAGAACAGTTGCCTGACGCTCTGCCAAGTATTGTTTGAGGACTTCCAAAGTCGTCAAAATGGCATAGAGATGGTCATAGGTTTCTGCTACTGGTTCACCATCGGCACTAGGGTAAAAGATTTCTGCGGTTGGGCTGTCGGTAAAATTGCTGTCATCACTAGCACCGTCTCAGCGTCACCGATTTATTTGTAATTGGCATGAGCGCGATCGCTTTCGTGTCCACCAAGAGCGACTATTCTGATAAAAATCATCGAAAAATTCCCGCTACAAAGCCAATCCCGATGTCTTCCCACTGTAACGCCAAATACTAGGGCAGCCGATTCGCTTCATCAAAGCTTTATCAAATAAATTGACCATAATAGCGATCGCGTCTCAATGTTTTTAGGATCGCAGGTTAAAATAGCTTAACTTAACTCAAATCACTGCCCTAGCAAGAGCCATCATCCCAGGAGGAATTGCCCTTGTCTCGTCGCTACCTATTTACGTCTGAATCTGTTACTGAAGGTCATCCCGATAAAATCTGCGATCAGATTTCTGACACCATTCTAGATGCGCTACTGACACAAGACCCCAGCAGCCGCGTCGCCGCAGAAGTCGTCGTCAACACCGGCTTAGTGCTAATCACAGGTGAAATTACCACCAAAGCTCAAGTAAATTTCGTTAACTTAGCCCGGAAAAAAATTGCAGAGATCGGCTACACCGATGCCGATAATGGCTTCTCTGCCAACAGCTGCTCAGTCTTGGTTGCCTTGGATGAACAATCCCCAGATATTGCCCAAGGTGTTACCACCGCGCAGGAAACCCGCGAAGAAGCCAGCGACGACCAATTAGACGCCATTGGCGCTGGCGATCAAGGCATCATGTTTGGCTTCGCCTGCAACGAGACACCGGAACTGATGCCCTTGCCGATCAGTTTGTCACACCGAATTTCTCGCCGCCTTGCAGCAGTTCGGAAAACTGGACAATTGCCTTACCTGCGTCCAGACGGCAAAACTCAAGTAACGGTTGCCTATGAAGGTGGGAAACCCGTTGGGATTGACACCATCCTGATTTCCACCCAGCACACCGCCAACATTGGTGAAATTAGCGAGCAATCCGCAGTCCAAGCCAAGATTAAAGAAGATTTGTGGGCGGCGGTTGTACAACCCGTTTTTGCGGATATGGCGATTCAGCCGGACGAAGAAACCCGCTTTCTAGTCAACCCCACTGGCAAATTCGTCATCGGGGGACCTCAAGGCGACTCTGGTCTGACTGGGCGGAAAATTATTGTTGATACCTATGGCGGCTACTCCCGTCATGGTGGCGGTGCCTTCTCCGGAAAAGACCCGACAAAAGTAGACCGCAGTGCGGCTTACGCTTGTCGCTATGTGGCTAAAAACATTGTGGCGGCTGGCTTGGCAGAAAAATGCGAAGTCCAGTTGAGCTATGCAATTGGCGTTGCTCGACCCGTCAGTATTTTGGTAGAAACCTTCGGTACCGGCAAAGTAGACGATGAGCGCTTACTGGAACTGGTGAAACAGAACTTTGAATTGCGCCCAGCGGGGATTCTCCAAGAATTCAAATTACGTCACCTACCCAGCGATCGCGGCGGTCGTTTCTACCAAGATGTCGCTGCTTATGGTCACTTTGGACGGACGGATTTAGATTTGCCTTGGGAACAAACTGACAAAGCAGCACTCCTGCGGGAAGCAATGACCGAGTGTGAAGCGACTGCTTAACCCTTGTACTTCAAGTACCTGAATACCTCGAAGCTTAAAGCCGAAGAGATGCTTGCTTTGAAAAAAGCAGTTTCCTCTCGGCTTTTTTGTGAGGGTCAACAAAAAAGTTTAGATAAAAAAAACTTAAAATCTTCTAGGCTAATTTTCAACTAAATAAAATGACTGCTTAATGAGAAGTCAAATGCTTAAAATCTCTCGCCTACAGGCATTATTACCCTATTTGACCTTGTTACTTTGGTCAGTCCCTTTATTGCTATTCAGTCACGAACAGCAAAGCCTAATGGCGCATGATGAGGGACTTTACTCTTGGCGAGCTAAATTAATAGTGGAGTCTAGCAACTGGTTAAAGCCCTCTATCGCTAATTATGGTAAAACTCCCGGTGCCTATTGGTTGATTGCCAGTTCATTCTCGCTGTTCGGCATTAGTGAGGCAACTGCGCGAATACCGAGCATCATTGCTGGCATCATTAGCGTGATATTGGTCTATGAAATTGGGACAATTCTGTTAAGTAAACGAGCTGCATGGTTAGCAGCGGCAATTCTAAGTGTTGAGTTTTTTTGGTTTCAATATAGTCGATTAGCCGTTCCAGATGTGCCGATGGTTTGCATGGAACTTTTGGGTATTTGGTCTTTATTAAAAGCTGAACGACATCCAAAATATCAAGGTTTTTGGAGCTTTGTCGCTGGTATAAGTTTAGGCCTGGGCTTCTTAATCAGAAGCTATATGATTTTTTTGCCAGCGATCGCGCTTTTACCTTACCTAATTTTGGAGCATCGTCGTCACAGACATCTCACAAATCCCATGCTCTATTTAGGCTTTGTAGTTGGCTTCAGTCCAACAATCGTCTGGCTTTTGAATGGTTGGCTGTACTATGACAAAGATACTTTTCAGGAATTGTTCCAGTTTATTTTCAGGCTTAGCTCAGATGAAAGTGATGGAAATACATGGCCTTACTATTTCTGGAATGTTCCAGCCAAAGCTTTTCCCTGGCCTTTTTTCAGCCTATTAGGTATAGGCATTTGTTTGCGAAATCTACTTCCTCCACAGAAGCTAATATTAGTTTTCCTTCCGCTGATTTTGTTTGTAGAACTCAGTTTTTTCTCGACTCGTTTGCCCCATTATGCTTTGGCTCTTTATCCTTTTGTGGCTTTATTGGCAGGACTTGCTTTGGATTGGCTTGCCAGAATTTATGAGAACAAATCGCCGCGAAAATGGCTTCCGCAAAATCTCAGTTATGCCTTTGGGGGGTTAGCTTGCTTATTAGTGTTAGCAGGTGTGGCGTTGTACGGTAGTTTTCCGATTCCTGGCGTGAAAGGGGATGCACAAATACAAAAGTATGGAGCGATCGCTCTCGGTTTGGGGTTGGGATGGCTAATGTTACCAGTGGTATGGATGGGTCGTTATTACTTTGGCAAGAAGTTTTTAACGGCTCGTTATTGGTTAGCAGCTTGGTTGGTAGGACCTTGGTTTGCTTTAGCCGTAGCGGGAAGCACCGGTTTAATCGGAGATTACAACCCTGAGATCAAAGCATTAATGCAGCAGCCGGAAATTGCCACTGTGTTACAAACTCATCCAGTGAATTGGATCAGAGGAACGGGAAAAACTGGAGTGCTACTATGCTTTTACACTCCCGATTTGGCGAAACAGGTTAAACAAGTTTCAGAGCTGCAACCGTCTAGCTACGCTTGGATTAGGTCAGAACAACTCGCCAATTTATCCTCGCCTTACCGAGCGATCGGGAAAGTCCGAGAGTGGCAACTTATTCAAGTATTGCAGTAAGCGATCGCTACAGCTTCATTAGCGTTTAACGTTCATTCAGGTCAACGCAAATGCAGAGATGGAAACAACAACTCCATCGGTTGAAAAAAGAAACCTACGCAATTTACTTGGCTTGTAAAGATCCCAGAGTTCCTTGGTATGCAAGGATATTGGCTGGGTTGATCGTCGCCTATGCCTTTAGTCCGATCGATATCATTCCAGATTTTATCCCAGTCATTGGTTATCTAGACGATCTGATTCTTGTGCCGCTGGGAATTTGGCTGGTACTGAAGATGATTCCCCCAGCCGTGATGGCGGATTTTCGGGAAAGAGCAACAACTGCGATCGCTCAAGATAAACCTACGAATTGGATTGCTGCCTTTATTATCGTAGCTATCTGGTTTGGGTTAGGGATTTGATTTTAGGTGGAATTTGGATTGGACGCATCCTGAAACGTTAAGCCGCTCTTTAATAGCGAATTTGCAAGGTAACGGATGAAATAATCTTCTGTTCGCCACCCACAACCGGCGTGTCAGCAGCCTGATTTCGAGGGGATAATAAAGCCTGCTCGGAGGCGATGACTGGCTGTGGTGGATTGACTCCATTGATTTGAATGCTGACAATTTCTCGCTGATTGAGAGCGAGTGCCCCCAAAGCCGCTGCTGCTTGCTTCTGGGCGTCTTCGGAGGCTTCCTTAATCGCTTCTTGTTGAGCCTGCGCGATCGCTTCATCCGCAGCAACAAGACTAACGCCATCAATTCGTGTTGCACCGGCTTTGATGGCATCATCTAACAGCGTCCCGGCTTTTTCATGACCAGTCCGAAAACTTACAATGTTGGTGCCGATATATCCATTCAGGGTTTGCTTACCGTCTTTGAAACTATAGTTAGGAGCGAGAGTAATTCCAGTCGTTTTTAGTTCTTCCACCTGACGGGATTTCAGCAGTTTCACTACCGCAGAAGAGCGTTGGGCGACTTGCTGCTGAACGTCCTGAGAAGTTTTCCCCTGAACTTCCACACCCAAACGCGCTTGCGCGATCGTTGTCGGAATGCTGACATCTCCTTTTCCGGAGACAGTGAGGCTTCTGGGTAGTTTCTCTAGCGTCGGGGCAGATTGGCAGGCACTCAGGCTGAGGATACCCAGCGCTAGAGAAACAATTTTTACACGATTCCAGAAATTCGGCTTAGCCCTACACGGGAGAAAGCGATTCATATTTTGGAACACAAATTAGAACAACAAATAATCTCGTGTTCCTAATCTGGCACTGTAGCTTTCGAGTAGTGCTTTAGGTTACATTTTTGGAAACTTAACCCTTTCCTCGATCTTGTTTAAAACACCATACAAATCACATTGGCTCAGCGGTGGTGCTGTTATAAAAGAAGTGGAGCTAAGGGTCGAGCGAGACTCGACTCGATCTAATAGGGCTGATTTGGTCATTTTTAGCAGCAAGGCAAGGAATTTGTGCTGATGCAACCTCAAGAGCCAACCGCTGCTGACGACACCACAGAGAGCCAAAAAGTTTTAGCGACTCAGCCGCTCTCGACCGACTGCCACTCGCTAAAATCTCTCTTACCTTGGAAACCGAAAGCCGGTTCTTGGCGCATCCACCAAAAGATTGGCTACGGCTATTTCCTAGCAATTGCGATTGGCTTTTTCGGTTCGCTAGCTGGGTTAGTAATCGCAGACTATTACCAAGGGCAAGGCGTCAAACAACTCAATGATGCCCACGTACAAGCACAACTGCTCGGAAATTTTAAGGATGCGGTCATCGAGGTGCAATTACATGGTTCGCATTTAGCTGCTGTACTAGAGGATTCACAACAGCTGCAATTGGAAAAAGCGCAATTTTTCGACTGTGTTAGCAAAGCTAAGAAGTTGAGGTTGGAAATTGAACGCTTCATCAAGAGCAACCCTGCCTGGTTAGCAGCAACCCCCGACACAATACAGGAATTATTGCAGGCTTACACGACTACTTTGGACTCCTACGTTCAGCAAACTGAGTCTAGCTTGCAACCAATTGACCAATTGCAATTGCAGCCAAAGGCGGTTGAGTCAGCGCGACGGCAACTACTCATCGCGATCCGTGGGGAGTCAGCGATGACTTTAGAGCGCTTCAATGCACAATTGAGCAACCTCCTTGACATGGCTCAAAAGCAGGAGCAGCAAGGGAGAGAAGTGATGGAGAATGCTCAAGGACTGGAGAAAATCATTATTATCTTGAGTATGCTTGTTTCGGTTGCGATCGCAGGGACGATGGCGCTGCGTACCAGTCGCGCGATCGCTCAGCCAGTCGTCACGGTTACTCAAGTGGCTCAGCAGGTAGCACGGGAATCTAATTTTGATCTGCGTGCCCCTGTCACCACTGGCGATGAAATTGGGTCATTAGCCACTTCTCTGAATCATCTCATCGAACGAGTATCCGAGCGTACCAAAGAATTGCAACAAGCGAAAGAATTAGCTGAAGCTTCTAGTACCTCCAAAAGTCAGTTTCTGGCGAATATGAGCCACGAGCTGCGTACACCCTTGAATGCCATCATTAACTTGAGCAAACTTCTCGAAGAAGATGCCCAGGATCTCGGCTTAAGCGATGAAGATTTTATTAGCGATCTTCAATCAATTAACTCTGCTGGCAAACATCTTCTGGCACTGATTAATGACATCCTCGACTTGTCGAAAATTGAAGCCGGGAAAATGACTCTCTACCCGGAAACGTTTGATATCAAAATGTTGATTATTAGCGTTGTCATAACAGTAAAACCGTTAGTAGAGAAGAATGGAAATGTCTTAGACGTTCATTGTGACGAGAATCTGGGCACCATGTACGCTGACCAGATTAAGGTGCGGCAGATATTGTTTAATTTGCTCTCCAATGCCGCCAAGTTTACCGAGCAAGGTAAAGTGACGCTGACGGTGCAGAAAGATGAAAGCGCGAGCGCTCAGAGTCAACTATCAGCAGCAAGTCTAAAAACCCGAAACTCTGACTCATCCTTGACCCTAAATCCTTCATCCTTAAAAACGTCCTTCATCGTTTTTCGGGTCGCCGATACTGGGATAGGTATCTCGGGTGAACAACAACAGCAATTGTTTCAAGCCTTTATGCAAGGAGATGCCTCGACGACGAAAAAGTATGGCGGTACTGGACTGGGGTTGGCGATTAGCCGTCATTTCTGCCAGATGATGGGGGGTGATATTACTGTAGAAAGTCAGGAAGGGATGGGGTCTAGTTTCACGGTTCGCCTCCCCTTGAGTTTGTAAAGGACAGGGCTTACGCAAGGGACATTTCAGTCCAGTTTCACCATTGACGTACAGACAGCGGCGTCAAGCCAATGCCCCGAATCACGCGATGCTCATTCCCACTGTATTGCCGCCTGACCAGTATTGTCGCCTGACCAGTTCAATCGAGTCTGAATAACGCTTGTCTAGAACCGTATCATTTAATAGCACTTAGGCATTCTCGGACGGTTGTAGAAGGGGTTCCACGGTGTCCCGTATCATTTAATAGCACTTAGGCATTCTCGGACGGTTGTAGAAGGGGTTCCACGGTGTCCCACAACTTTCGAGGCGTCAACTTCTCGCCACACAGATAGCGATTGATACGAGCGAGCCTAATACCCTCAAGATGATCGACCAATTTCGTGACCGTGTTGTTGACAGGACTGCTCAGTAGATATTGGCAGTAGTCGAGTTTGGTGAAGCTGATCTCCTCAGTTTAAATTGCTGCTGCGTAAGCCCTGTTTAAGCTTTTTGAGCAGTCTTCTTTAATAAGATTTTTGAGCAGTCTTCTTTAATAAGAAGCTCAGGCCTAAGACACAAAGACCTGCCATCGCACTGGGTTCCGGAACAGGATTGGGAGATGGAGCTTGACGAAGCGTCACAGTTAGCAGTTCTGGAGGAATATCTGTACGGAGAGAGCCAATAGTATCTTCTCTTCCGTAACCAATGCGTAATGCATAGTCGTTGGGGTCACTAGAGAGTTGATTGACTAAAGAAAAATTATCAAACCAGAGAACAAAGAAATAAGAGGTAGGAATGGGGACTGGATCCGGTAAATTTAAATCAAAACCTCTGAAAAAGAAGCTCAAACTAGAAAACTCTCCTGGCCCAATTCCACCGCCAAACCCCGCAGAAGTAGTCGCTCTAGTATTCACATTTGCCGTATCAGAATATGGAACTGGCGAACCGTCTATTTTAAGGTCTGATATCGCGTTTGGGAAGAAACCAGCGGTTGGAGAAGAATCCTGATCTGTCACCGAGGTATCTAAAGTAAAAGAAATTTCTTTTCTAAAACTTCTTAAAGAAAAGTCCAACAGAGCAGCTTCAGAGGGAGCTGAATTTATACTCATTGTGAGCAACGCTGCTCCCCCGACAATTCCTGTAAATTTTCTCATTAAACTCATAAAGTGTTCCTCTCATGCAGAATTAAGTTGAAGCCGAGAATGTAGACAGACCCAGCAGTTAGAATTCCTTGCGTACTAAGTTGCAATTAAAGGTGCCCTAGCCAGGTATTGAATACAACTCAGCCGTAAAAGGAAGCCTACTATTCTCCTCTGTGAATTTCTAGTAATTCCACGTAGACTTTACTGAAAAAATAAAAAGTATCCATATATAAACAGCTTATATATGTAAAGACTTATTAAATGTAATTTAATTAGAGTGACCTACCAACGGCTTGTCTAGCCATGAAAGTTAGTAAAAATGGGAGACTTGATGAAAAAACTAAATCACAAATGGACAATTTTTCTAAAGCTTGCCTAAGTATAAATACGTAAATTCATTTAATTCATAATTAAAACTTATAACTCGTTCTGAAATCAGTGGAGAGTTGAGCTTTATTCCAGCTTCATAAAGATTCAGTAGTTACGCAGTTGAGAAAAAAGGGGAGGTGAGGTAGAACTACTTAGGAATGAAGCCAGCGAAAGTCAACCAACCCGATTACATTAACTTCCTGATTGCAACGCAGGATTGTGCGAGATGCTGTTCGTCACTACTTGGCGGCTCCTTGTTTCATTCTTAAGCCAACTGTGTAACTCCTGAGGGAGCTAGAAGCGATACAGTTCGGTTGTTATTTCCACTCGCCTTGCAGCACGAAAGCTGCCCAGTAATAGGGTGCTTTCCATTCCGTTTTTTGCCACATTTCTATCTGTGCTGCTCTCAATGCCGCTGCTGGCTGTAGATTTTTTTCCAGCATTCCTTTATAAAATTTGGTCATTAACTCGGATGTTGCGCGATCGCTAACACTCCACAAACTCACTACCACTCGCGGCGTACCCGCATACATAAAGCCGCGTGTCAAGCCTACTAATCCTTCGCCTTTGACTTCTTCACCTAATCCCGTTTCGCAAGCACTCAGTACCACCAGTTCAGCTGGCAAGTTGAGATTGAAAACATCGTGCAGTCGCAAGAAACCATTCTGCGATTCCCCTTTTTCATCTAGCAGAGACAGCACCACCCCTGATAATTCTGGATGCACGCTGTTGAGGATGCCATGAGTGGCAAAATGCACGATCCGGTACTGGCTGAGTTCTGGGTTGGTTGCAAAGGCGCGATTGGCAGCAAAATCGAAGGCTTGCTTGCGTTCTGCGGCTGGTACCAGGGATAGAATCTCCTCCGCTTCTTGCCGGGTAAAGGGTAGACGCTTAAAAGTGACATCCGATTCTCTAGCGGATCTTGCTAAAGCACTGAGTGCAAGGTTTTCTCCGATACTCCCCTGCTTCTCTGTCTGCCCTTTTGCTTTATTAGACCTCTTGCAAAAGTCGTCGCTGGGGTAATATGAGGTCTGAAATTATGCGCTCGCTCACCTGTCTTCTACGCTCACCCCTGGTAATTCATAAGTAAAGCTAATGAAATAC
>NZ_JAMPJY010000056.1:0-38590 GCF_039961875.1 Trichocoleus sp. ST-U2
TTATGAACTTCGGCTCAGTCAAAGGTAAGATGAGTAAAACTTATGACCGGCAGCTAGCAATCGCCTAATTTTAGACCCCATATTACCCCAGCGACGACTTTTGCAAGAGGTCTATTAGATTTGTGTAATTATCCATAATAAAAGAACCCCACCCCCAGCCCCTCCCCGCAAGCGGAGAGGGGAGCCGGAGCCGGAGCCGGAGCCGCAGGTGAGGGCGGGGAGGGGTTCCTCTTAATTGCGGTTTATCCTTACTAGAGGTAGCCCAGTTCTTCCAGCTTTCTCAAAACTTTTTCTGTGCTTTCCTCTATCGTTTCTTGGTCTGTGTGGCATTCGATTTGAGGATGCAGGGGCGATTCATAGGGGTCATCAATCCCAGTGAAGTTTTTGATTTCCCCAGACCGCGCTTTTTTATACAACCCCTTCACATCTCGCTGTTCGCAAACCGCTAACGGTGCATTCACATAAACCTCAACAAAATCTCCAATACGCGATCGCACTTCTTCTCGAATTTCCCGATAAGGCGAAATTGCCGAAATCAGTACGACCACACCGTTCCGAGTCAGGAGGTGAGCCACAAAACCAATGCGCCGGATATTCTCATCCCGGTCTTCTTTACTAAACCCCAAACCTTTGGTCAGATTTTGGCGCACCACGTCTCCGTCGAGGATTTCCACCTTGTATCCGCGTTTCTGCAATGCTTGCGCCACTTCCTGGCTAATGGTGGTTTTTCCCGCACCGCTTAAACCTGTAAACCACACGGTGACACCACGCTGCTCTCGATCCATTGTTCTTCGCTAAAACTGACGGTATTCTCATCCGACTTTAAGCGATCTGCGGAAAATGGGAAAGCAGGAGCATCATCGTTACATCTTTTAAACTAAATGAAGAAAGAGAGGACTTCCAGTCATGGCATTTGATTACGATTTGTTTGTCATTGGGGCGGGTTCGGGGGGATTGGCGGCTTCCAAACGCGCGGCTAGCTACGGAGCGAAAGTAGCGATCGCAGAAGGCGATTTAGTGGGTGGTACCTGCGTCATTCGGGGCTGTATTCCCAAAAAATTGATGGTTTACGCCTCCAAATTTTCCCATTTGTTTGAGGATGCCGCAGGCTATGGCTGGACTGTGGGCGAGAGAAGTTTAAACTGGGAACATCTGATAACGACTGTCGATAAGGAAGTCCACCGTCTCAGCCAGTTGCATATTGGGTTTTTGGAAAAAGCTGGGGTGGAGTTAATCAAGAGCCGCGCCACTTTATTAGATCCGCATACGGTGGAAGTGGATGGGCGCAAAGTCACGGCTGACAAGATTTTAATCGCCGTGGGTGGGGAAGCCATCAAGCCGAATTTACCAGGGATGGAACACACCATCACTTCCCGCGAGATATTTCTCCTCAAGGAACAGCCGAAGCACATCGTCATTATTGGCGCTGGCTATATTGCTGTGGAATTCGCTTGTATTATGCACGGACTGGGATCGAAAGTCAGTTTGTTGCTTCGCGGCGATCGCATTCTCAAAGGCTTTGATGACGATATTCGCACTGCCATTCAGGATGCCATGACCCATCACGGCATCAACATTATCACGAATGTCACCGGGAAAGGCATTGAGAAAACCCCAGAGGGTCTGAAGGTCGCCTTTACCGAAAAAGGCAAAGACGCGGATACAACCCTCACGGCAGACCAAGTTCTAGTCGCCATCGGTCGCGCACCTTTGTTAGGAAAACTTGGGTTGGAGAATGCGGGCGTTAAGGTTGTTAATTGTGAAGACGAAGATTTACCCAGGTTGCATGGGTACAGCGTCAACTGTGCCATCGAAGTCGATGAGTACAGCCGCACCAACCAGCCGAATATTTTCGCTGTAGGCGATTGCACCAACCGGATCAATTTAACGCCCGTCGCCATTGGTGAAGGTCGCGCTTTTGCCGATACTGAATTTGGCAACAATCGTCGGGTATTCAATCACGAAAATGTTGCCTCTGCCGTATTCACCCAGCCAGAAGCCGCTACGGTGGGAATGAGCGAAGCCGATGCCCGCAAAAAGTTGGGCGATGACAACGTGCAAATCTATCGCGCCCGGTTCCGTCCTCTGTTCCACAGTCTCACCGGCGCGGATGAGAAAGTCATGGTCAAGTTAGTGATTGACAAAAGTACTGACCGCGTGCTAGGCGCTCACATGGTGGGTGAGTATTCAGCTGAGGTGATTCAAGGAATCGCGATCGCAGTCAATATGGGAGCCACCAAAAAAGACTTCGACGCCACCGTTGGCATTCATCCTTCCACCGCCGAAGAGTTCGTTACTCTGCGATAACTTACGCCTAGGGGCAATATTATCAATTGCCCCTACAAAAACCTGCATTTGACTTGTTGATATAAGCGATATTTTCTCTCATTTAACCTACCGTCTCAATCACACTGCCAAATCTTGATAGTTCTGTCATTACTAAGGTCATTACTTAAGTAAGTGGATGCACATTGAAAACTGGTATAAATATGCGCCACTTGCCTTTGAACCTTTTCCCCAAATGCCCAGTCTAAAGCATTAGAAATCCAACAGTGGTAAGAGAGAGGCAATCGGTGCCAGCTGTATCAATCAATGCGCTAATGGGCGATCAAGCCAAAGAAAAACCCGATCTCAACACCGATGCTTACCTGGTAAAACGGTGTCAAGAAGGCAACAAGCAGAGCTTTCGGCAACTCTACCAGCGCCATCAGCAGCGCGTCAGATCAACTCTTTACCAACTCTGCGGTACCTCATGCTTAGATGATTTGGTGCAAGAAGTATTCTTACGCGCTTGGAAGGGATTACCAAAATTGCGGGAAACCGCCCATTTTTCGACTTGGCTTTATCGGATTAGCTGGAATGTCGCGTCAGATCGACGGCGACAATTTGCTGTAGAAACCCGAAATTTCGCGTCTTTACAACAAAGCGCTACCAATGCCTTGCCAAGTCAACAAGAATCTCCCACTCTGATGCACTTACATTATGAAGATTTAGTGCAGCGCGGACTGCAACAACTAAGTTTCGAGCATCGCGCCGTACTGGTTCTGCACGACTTAGAAGACGTTCCGCAAAAAGAGATCGCAAATATCTTGTCGATTCCAGTTGGCACAGTAAAATCTCGCCTCTTTCATGCTAGAACCTCCATGAGGCAATTTCTCCAGCAACAAGGAGTCCACCTATGACTCAGTTCCCCGATGATGACAAACCCCTGGTAGAGTTTCTGCGCCAACACCGGGGTCATATTCCTCCATCTGCACCCGATTTAGAGAGCCAGATTATGCAAGCAGTAGCCTCTGCGCCTCCACAGCCGCAATGGCGACAGAGGTGGATTTTACCCTCTGCCCTTGTTGCTAGTCTGTTAGTTACTTGGGCAGGATATCGCGTGCTGGTGCCTAACACTGCATCGACTGCATCCACAAACACCGCCGAACTGGAAGCATTTCTGGCGACGAACTGGGATAGTGTTGTCGCGGGTGAAACGCCCGCTTCGTCGAGCAGCCAAGATGCAGAAGCTGATTGGTTGCTCTCAGAAAATTAGCTTTTTTAGGGAATCGGTAATGGTCAGTTATCTTTAATCAGCTCATTGCGACTACCTCATCAAGAATGGCTAATTGCGTTTTAACGAATTACTAATTACTAATTACTACTAACGACGGAGATTGTTTTCATGTCCCTAAATCGTATTTCTCTGTTAGCGGTTCTCATACTATCTGTAGGGAGTGCGGTTGCTCTTGCCGATCCCAATCCCCAATCTTCTCAAACAATTGCCCAAAATTCGCCGGGTGCCCGTCCTCCAAGAGGCAACAAGGATGGACTCCTTCAGCAACTCAATCTTACCCAACAGCAAATGCAGCAAATGCAGGCGATTCGCCAGAAGTATAGAACCCAGATAGCGCCGCGCCAGCAAGCTCTACGTCAAGCTCGGCAAGAGCTAGCGACACTGATGAACAGTACAGCTTCCGCCAGCCAAATTCGCTCTAAAAATCAGCAAGTTGAAGAGTTGCAGCAGCAGCTACAAAAGTTGCGGTTTGAGAGTATGTTAGAAATGCGAGAAGTGATGACTCCAGAGCAACGCGCCAAATTTGTCCAACTGATGCAACAGCGACGACAACAAAAGGGGCAACGGGCGGGGAAAAATAGAGGACAAGGTTTGCAAGGTTCGCTGGAGCAAAATTTTTAGCGGTTGATACGCCGGAAACTACTGCCCAATTGGATGCTTGATTATCTTTATCTGCATGGATTTGCCTCTAGTCCCCAGTCAGCAAAGGCGATATATCTGCGCGATCGCTTATCTTCTCTGAAAATCCCCGATCTCAACCAAGGCGATTTTTCCCATCTGACAATAACTCGGCAAATAAAGCAAGTCGCCGCTGAATTTCCCCCAAACTCAATGCCTGTTACTGTCATCGGCTCCAGCTTAGGGGGTTTAACAGCGGCTTGGGTGGGAGAAAAATACCCGCAGGTTCAGCGGTTAGTGTTGCTAGCTCCCGCTTTTGAGTTTCTGACTCACTGGTTGCTCCGACTGGGGGAAGAACACCTGCAACAGTGGCAGACAGAGCAATATTTGCCGGTATATCACTATGGCGAGAAGCGATCGCTTCCTCTGCACTACCAGTTCGTCACCGACGCAGCCCAATATCAAGACGAACAGCTACAGCGCCCCATTCCTACTCTGCTTCTGCATGGGCGTCACGATGAAGTGATTCCAATTGCAGCTAGCCGCAACTACGCCGCCTCACGCCCTTGGGTTAAATTTATCGAACTAGAGGACGATCACAGTTTAGGAAACGTCCTGCCTGAAATTTGGGACTTGATAAAAGCTTTCTGCTATTAATACCTGTTTGTTTCGCCGCCCCTTTAGGCGTTCCGCTGCCATATAAAAAACTAAAACCCGCCTAAGGTACCGGCGGGTTCGTGAACGAGCTATAAATGGTCAGGTTACTCAAACGAAAAAGGAAAAATTCTAGAAAAGTTGACGAAACCAAAAACTAACTCTACTAGGGTGGACTTAATTCGCAACAAACCTTTTCTAACTATCTTGCATTCCCTACGCCGATTCAGGCAATGATCTAGATCCGCGACTTAACAGCTCAAATCAAAAAGAAGCGAATGAACTTCAGCGCGATCGCTACATTTATTAGAGAAATACAACCGAGATTCGGTGTTGCGTTGGATAAGAGCGGGAGACACAGGCTCGAATCCGAAAACTTGGTGTCGAAGGTTCTTACTTCGTTGTGCCTATATTTAAATTAGCACTTGATTCTCCAACCCAACTCGTTCGTTAAATTAAATTCATATCCCTTTATGTGTCGAAATCTTTAAAAATGCTAGTTCAAAAATGAAAGATTTGCGATACACCGATGACAAAGCCCCCTCCAATATTAGGAGGGGGCTAGATTGCAAAGTTTTAGTCGTTATTGACCCGTACTGCTTGACCCACCAGTTGTAGAACTGCTTCCCGGTGTGGTGCCGGTGGTTCCGTTGGTGGTCGAACTGCTTTCCGGTGTGGTGCCGGTGGTTCCATTGGTGGTCGAACTGCTTCCCGGTGTAGTGCCGGTGGTTCCGTTGGTGGTAGCACCGCTATTCGGTGTGGTGCCGGTGGTTCCATTGGTGGTCGAACTACTCCCCGATGTGGTGCCGGTGGTTCCATTGGTGGTAGCACCGCTATTCGGTGTGGTGCCAGTTGGATTTTGGGTGCCTGGGGTGGTGCCAGAAGTATTCGTTCGAGTTGAGTTCTGACGCACTGAAGGCGCGGTTAGAGTTGTACTAGGACTTGATTGAGTAGTCCCAGAAGTATTCGTGCGAGTTGAGTTCGACGGTTGAGAAGGCGTTACGTTAATATTTGTCTGATTTCGAGTCGGTTGTTGCCCGGAACTCGGAGGAACTGTAATGTTTACATTTGGCGCTCTTTGAGCAGGCGGTGCGTTTTGTGTCTGAGGAACCTGAATCACTGTAGGAGCCTTCTCAACTGTGGTTCTTTCGATAATTCTCTCTTGTGTAGGCTGTTGAGAAGCGCCCGATGAAGACGTATCTGGTGCAGTTGAGTTCGGTGCAACAGAAGCTGAAGGTGAAGGGGAAGGTACGGGAACCACCACAGGCGCAGGCGCAGTGTACTCTTCTACCTGCTGATTTCGTTGGTTGAGGAAGTAGAGGGCACCGAGGGTCAACCCTAGCAGAGAGGTGAGGGCAATCCCTATCAACAAGCCTCTGGCGGCATTATTATTATCGCGGATTTCTTGTCCTTCCTCGTTGACGCGGCGCTCGGAAACGCGACCGTGGACATAACCATCTCGATAGGAGGTCACTTTGCCTGGGTCTACAGTGCCATTCCCGTGAACCGTGTTAGTTGGGCCAACCGGATTATGGGGAGAAACCGGCTGATTTGGGTTCTGGGGAACTTCACGGTTATCGTTATTGCGATTTTGTAGGTTAGACATGAGTATTACTACAACTCCTGAATGGTTTAAAGGCAGAAAAGGATGTTTAAAACTGTTTATGGTCAGTAGATTTGAGCAACGCTGTCTCAACCAAGCCTAGCTAGCAAGGTTAGGAGCCTACCTCGCGCAGAGTTAGAAACATTGTTTTCAATGTCCCCTGTCCTGCTTGTTATTGAGGTGCTGGAACGAGTTCCTGAATTTCCTGAATATTTATCTACAGTTCTTTCAAAGATGGTTGTCTTTTTCTCGATGCTTTGAGAGGGACTGTCATTGGGAACAGGCACAGAGGGTAGAGAAGATTCATTTCGCTGAGCAACGAAGAACAGAGTTCCAACGAGGAAACTTACAATCGATGTGAAAGCAAGATTCATCAGCAAATTAGTCAAGGCATTGGTATTCTCATCAACGAGATAGCTCTGTTCCTGAAAACGACGTTCAGAATTGCGACCTTTAAGGTACTCATTCTGGTAGGAAACCCGTTCAGAATTGCCTCTACCCTGATAGACCGATTTAGGCCTTTGATTGTTATCGGTTCTAGGGTGGTTGTACATGAATGTCGATCGAACTCTTTGTGTCAATCAGGAAACCGAGAAGACCCTGATTTTTTTAGATTGATTGGCAACTACAAGCTAAGGAAGTTAATACTCAGCTGTCTTGTCCTTATAAGCAATACGATATCCGTTAGTCTTGCCTGAATCTCTCTATCTGAGAATGGATTGTCTCCTCCATCCAAGGATTGAGATCGAAAAATCGAAAGGAAGAAGTCCGTGAAAACAGCACGCAGTTGTTCAAAAAAGCGTAAAAAAAACCGTTTTCATCAAGAAAACGGATTTGTGTCATTTTATTTTTTTATAATTGCTATTTAATTAACGCAGCAAAACGTTCCAAGTCGCTGGACCCACTACACCGTCGGCGTCTAGCTTAAATCTTTGTTGAGCAGCTTTGACCGCAGTTTGAGTCGTTGCATCAAAGACACCATTCACCGTTCCTTTGAAAAAGCCAAGGGTTCGCAGGCGCTGTTGCAAACTGGTAACGGCTGGGCCTTGCGTTCCCAGCCTCAGAACTGGAAAATCGAGCTGTCTGGGCTGCTGCGGGTTCGTCCGTGTCTGAGAGCTAGGAGCAGCAGTTGTGGAACGGTTAGCGGTGGTTCTGGCAGCGGTTGCCGGACGGTTGGGGGTTCTGGCAGTGGTTGCCGGACTGTTGGAGGCTGGAACATTCACACTGGGACGGGAAGTTGCCGCTGGTCTGGGATTGGCAGCGGTGTTTGTCGTAGTTGGGACGGGAAAAGATGCTGCCCCGGTGGTAGAAATTGTTGACGCTGAAGGAGACGGGATAACCAGTGGCGTCGCGGCTACTGTAGATTCCGATGGTGGGGCGACTGGAAATAAACGCTTCCAGGTTTCTGCACCCACGATTCCATCCGGTGCTAAACCAGCGGCTTGCTGAAAACGGGAAACTGCGATCGCGGTATTTTCCCCGTACACGCCATTTACGTCGCCATTATAGTAACCCAATAGTTTAAGAGCTGCTTGGAGTTCCGCTACTTCAGTCCCTTGGCTACCAGGTCGTAACGTTTGCCGAGTAACGGTTGCGGATGGAAATGTTTGGGCGATTTCTTTGGCATCACTGGGGATCGCCATAAAAGGTAAAAGTAAAAAGGCAAAAGGCAAAAGAATGTTTTTTTTCATTTTTACTTTTTCCTCTTGAGTTTACAAAAAGGCAAAAGGATGTTTTTTTCATCGCTTTTTCCTCTTGACTTTACAACGCGATTGGAAAAAGCGAAAAGGTTCAAGAAAAAATCTTTCATTTTTACTTTGTCTTTTTACTTTTTTCCTTTTTTAACTTTTAATGTCTAATTTTTCGGCTGGACCAACGAGAGAGACATAAGGTTCGGTAAAATACCGGGAAGCCACTTTTTGGATCAACTCTGGGGTGATACTGGTAACTTTTTCCTGAAACTCGGTATCAAACTCAATTCCCAGACCCAAAATTTCGTACCAGCCGAAAACTTGAGCCAGCTGAGCATTGGTTTGTTTGCCGAGAGCGTATTGACCAAGCAGCTTGTTTTTGGCAGCTTGCAGCTCCCGATCGCTCAGTTGAGTCGTGCAAAGGCGTTCCACTTCAGTTCGCAAGCCTTCATAGGCGATCGCGGTGTTTTCCGGTGCCGTGCCCATATATACCACAAACTGAGATGTTTCTAACCGAGTCGGGTAAAAAGCTGAGACATCGTAAGCCAATCCCCGCTTCTCGCGCAGTTCCACAAATAAGCGGCTAGAAAGACCGTTGCCCAAGTAAGTATTGAGCAGTTTCAGGCAGGCATAGTCGGTTTCTTGCACGGATGGCGCGACGTAGCCCAGCATCACGATGGATTGCTGCGTATCTTGTGGGGTAGCGCAAGAGATGGGTTCAGGGGTGATTTGAGGCAGACTGAGGGTAGGTAGAGGGGTGGTTCCACTCTGCCAATCTCCAAACACTTGATTAACCAAATCAGTGGCGTCTTGGGGAGTCAGGCGACCGGCAATACTGATAACTAGGTTATCGGGGCGGAAATAAGTCTGATGGTAGTGCTGGAGGTCGGCGCGGCTTAAACCAGAGACAGTGGCTTCGGTTCCCAGGCTGGAGAATCCGTAGGGATGATTCTGGTACATGGCTTGCCGCAGCTGGTCGAAGGCGATGGTGAACGGCTGTTCCTGCTGGGAGCGAATATCCTGCAAAGCGAGACGCCGTTCCAGTTCCACCTCGGCTTCTGGAAAGCTAGGCGATCGCAATAATTCCCCTGCCAGTTGCAACATCTCCGGAAAATCTGCGGATACTGTTTTGAGACTCAGCAAAAAATAATCCGCAGCCGCATCAGCACCGAGACTCGCTCCCACTGACTCTACTTGCTCGGCAATTTCTAGGGAGGAAAGCCGATCGGTTCCTTTGGTGAGTACCGTGGATAGCAAATGAGACAGTCCCGCTTTTTCTCGTGGCTCCCACCGACCTCCAACCCGTGCAAAAATTCGACCAGCAATAATATCAGCCGCTGGATTTTCCACCGTAATTAATACAATGCCGTTGTCTAGAACACTGCGGTGGATAGTTGGGTTGGCGAGCGATCGCGTCACACTTTGAGTCATTCGTTGTAGAGTCCTTAGTCATTGATCATCGGTGATTAGCCATCGATCATTAGTCGTAGGAACAACTTACTACTTACTAATGATGAGTGACTAATCACCCCTTTCCTCAAGCTAACAAGGTTTGAGGATTGTGACCGCATAGCGGTACGGGGAGAGATACTGCTGCGCCAGCTTCTGAAGTTCTGTGTTCTGAAAAGACTGAATTTTCTCTGGATAGGTCGTGGCGACTTCAGCCGCTGCAATGGTGTTGTAATACCCATACAAACCCGCTAGTTGGCTGGGTGCTTCTGTGGAAAAAGCATAGTCATTCGACAGCAAGCGTTTACAGCGAGAAAGTTCTCCCTCGGAAACAGGAGCGTTCTGCAACTCGGAGATCGCATCGCCAATGATTGCCTCTACTCGATCTAGATTCTCTGGGGCGAGGCAGGCACTAATCGTAAACAAACTAGAATCTCGCTGTAGGGAGAAACTACTACTAATGTTCTGCACCAATTGCTGCTGTTCTCGCAAGTTTCTGATCAGCCGGGAAGTTCGCCCTTCTCCCAACAGTACAGAAAGCAAGTCTAACCCGTAGGCATTTCGCAACTGTTCCACACCAGGACCCGTCCATGCCATCATCAGACGAGCTTGTCCCAGCCTAGGTAAGTGGATTTCCTGACGCCGTATTTCTATCATCGGAGGTTCGGCTTCGGCTTCAGCCAGAGGACACTCCAACGGCGGGGCGAAGTGCTGGAACGAGCGATTCACCAGTTCTAGTGCGGGTTCTTTCTCAACTCCCCCCACAATGACTACCGTCATATTTTCCGGCTGGTAGTGGGAGCGATGGAAGCGACGCATCTCGTCGGGCGATCGCTCCATCAGATGCGCTTCTGTTCCTAAGATGGGACGCCCGTAAGGATGGCGTTGGTAAATACTTTCTGTCAGGGCTTGGAATCCAATAAAATCAGGATCGTCATAACTCTGGCGGATTTCCTCCAAAACTACATCGCGTTCCCGAATAAATTCTTCTTCTGGGATCGCCGCGTTTAAGAGAATATCTGCCAGAGCAGGCAAGGTATTTTCTAAATACTGAGCGGCTGTAACAATAAAGAAATGGGCGTAGTCGTGGCTGGTCGCCGCGTTCGTCATGCCGCCGGTATTTTCAATCACTTGGTCAAATACACCGGGCGGTAGTCGGTCGGTGCCTTTGAAAATCATGTGTTCCAGAAAGTGAGCCATTCCCGACCACTCTTCTGTCTCAGCGATCGCTCCCGCCCGCACCCAAACATCTACCACAACCACTGGTGTCGCTGGGATGTGTTGATAAATCACTGTTAAGCCGTTGTCCAGCTTGAATACCTCAGCTGGAAATTTTGAAGTAGTATTTAAGAGTTGCAACAAACTTTTTATTTTCTAACTGTAGTTAGATACGAATTCAATTATCCTAGCGCCTAACGCTAAATAATTATCATTTGTCGATCCAAAGTTGGCACCTTTGCATCCATTATTTAAGAAATACAATCAAAATTCAAAACTTTCAGCCAAGTAAGATACAAAAATCCCCCTATCTCTTGGACAAGGGGATTTTAATTCTATGAGGTTCACCGCAACGCCGTTTTACCTCAGTTTATGACCTGGATAAACCAGGTGGGCACCTAATGTCTGACTTAAAGTTTCCGGGTACTTGCCCGGTCTACTGCTGTCAAAGCTTTTTGGTTCCCGTTAGAACAAGGCAAGATCAAAAAACGTTATTGGCAGTCACCAACGCCGCAGCCTAACCTAAAAATTATTATAGCAAAGGAGCTAGGCTGTCGGGGAGTGGAAGAATCTCATTTAGTTCCCCCCTCCTGTGTTCAGTCCTAACCCATACCTCCCAACCTCTAACTCCTAACTCCTAACTCCTCAGCCCTCAGTCCTCAGTCCTCAGTCCTAACTCCTAACTCCTCAGCCCTCAGCCCTCAGTCCTCAGTCCTCAGTCCTAACTCTTCAGCCTTCAGTCCTCAGTCCTCAGTCCTCAGTCTTCAGTCCTCAGTCCTAACTCCTAACTCCTAACTCCTCAGTCCTCAGTCCTCAGTCCTCAGTCCTCAGTCTTCAGTCCTCAGTCCTCAGTCCTCAGTCCTCAGTCCTAACTCTTCAGTCCTCTTCCCTCATTCCTCTGAATACCAGATAGATTCAATGGTTTGAGCGATTGCTTCTGCCTCAGAACGGTCGGCTGTTTCTAGCAAAACGGTGACGTGACCGAGTTTTCGACCGGGACGAGATTCGGTTTTGCCGTACCAGTGGACGTGAGTGTGAGATAACTCAGCTAGCTGTTGCCGTTTGGCAAGATAATCGCTCTGAGAATGCTCGTAACCGAGTAAATTTACCATGACAGCACCCGCACTTTTGAGAGCGGGACTGCCTAAAGGGAGACCGCTGACGGCTCTAAGTTGCTGCTCAAATTGAGAAGTTTCGCAGGCATCCAGGGTGAAGTGTCCGGAGTTGTGAGTGCGGGGGGCAATTTCATTGACCAACACTTTTCCGGCTGGAGTTAAAAATAGCTCAATGCCAAAGACGCCAACCGCTTGCAGGCTATCTAGAAGCGTATGTGCGATCGCTTTCACCTCTTGTTCCACCGTTAGCGTAATTGCCGCGGGCACTAAGACACGCCGACACACTTGATCGACCTGCTGAGTTTCTACGACTGGGTAAGTCACCACCTCGCCTGCGGCAGAACGAGCGGCAATAATCGCTAATTCTCGCTCAAAAGGCACAAATTCTTCTAACAACACTGGCGCATATTTCAGTCGCTGCCAAGTTGACTCTAGGGCGTGGCTATCTTTAATAATGAAGGTGCCTTGACCATCGTAGCCGCCGCGTCGGGCTTTTAGAACGACGGGAAAATCCAGGTCTTGGAGGTTCAAGGGGTGAGTGAAGGATTTTGAAAGATTGACTTCCTGATTCTCGGCGTCTCCCTCCAGCGTTGTAAAACTGGGAGTTGGCAAGCCGATATCTTCTAAATAGCAGCGCTGATCGTATTTATCTAACAGCGGCGCTAATACTTCCAGCTTAGGGCGAAAGCAGACGCCTTTCTGGACAAGAGAATCTAAAGCGTTCAGGTTAATAAATTCGTTTTCAAAAGTAATGACATCGCAGCGAGACGCTAACTCGGCTGTAGCGGCAGCATCATCAATGGGAGCAAAAATGGTGGAAGATGCGATCGCGACCGCTGGATCGCCCGGATTGGGCGTCTGCACCACCAATTCAATCCCCAACGCCTCCGCTGCACCTGCCATCATCCAGGCTAGCTGTCCGCCCCCAATTACTCCTACACGCTTCATCGACACCCCAAAGACTCACGAGTTGCGATACCAGTTTTAGAATTTACACCAGATGCTTTAATACAGAGTTCTTTTATTTGCGCCCCATCTAAAATTGCATCGGTGAAGTCCGCACCAGCGATATTTACACCGTCAAATATAGTACGCAATAGGATACTTTCCACCAAAACGGCATCGCTTAAATCCGCGCCGTTGAGTTTTACCTGATCGACCATTGCATTAGTTAAATCTGCGCCGTGTAAATTGGCATTTGTCATCACCGATGCACTAAAAATCGCCCCTTTTAAGTCCGCACCCTCAAAGTTAGCGAGTTCCATGTTGGCGTTGGAAAACTCAGCCACCTGCAAAGTTTGACCGGAGAAATCCTTGGCTTTCAGTTCGGCATTGCTATAGGACAAGGGAGGCGGGTAGTATCCTGCTTGGGCTGGAAATGCCCAGATAACGAGAACGATTGTTAGTAGGAACGCAGCTAGTTGCCGAAAGATCATAGAAAAGCGTTTCAAAACACGCTATAGAGTTGGCTATCTTTCAGGTTAGTGTATTCTGGAATCCTTCTAGATGCGAACTAGACCCTTAAAATTGTGAGTGAGCGAGGTTTAAGGAAAGCTTATGCCATACTTTTTGGTGACTTGGCTACTTACAGCGATCGCGCTAATGATTACGGCATACATTGTCCCCGGCTTTACAGTCACAAATTTTCTGGCTGCGCTGGTTGCTGCGATTGTTTTGGGCTTAGTGAATGCAATTGTCAAACCCCTTTTGGTAATTTTGACATTGCCGCTGACGCTCGTGACCCTAGGGTTGTTTCTGTTTGTGATTAACGCCATCACAATTTTGATTGCTGGGGCGATTACTCCCGGTTTTAGTATCGCTGGTTTCGGGCAGGCTTTGATAGGTTCAATTGTTCTGAGTCTAGTGGCTAGTGGGCTAAACTTTTTGTTCAACAGAGAAGCCGAATAAATTAACGGATTCCGGCGTCAAAACCGGCATCAAAACCTAAGTAGCCGCGGGGGGTAATCATCCAATCGGCGTGAGTGCGAGTGCTGCTATTGCCAATCAGTACCGTTGTCAGCATATCGATGGGAGTATCGAGTAATTTTTCAAGAGTAATCAGAGTAATTTGTTCGTCTTCTCGATAAGCTGATTTCACGATCGCTACCGGCGTGTGGCGATCGCGATATTGCAGAAAGATAGTTTGGGCGATCGCGATTTGTTGGGTTCGAGTTTGCGATCGCGGATTATAAAGTGCGGTAACAAAATCTGCTTGCGCGGCGGCTGTCAGGCGCTTTTCAATCACCTCCCAGGGGGTCAGCAAGTCGCTCAAACTAATCGCGCAGAAGTCGTGCATCAAAGGCGCACCCACTCGCGAGGCAGCGGCTTGTAGGGCGGTAATTCCCGGAAACACCTGTACCCCTGGCGTTTTGCCATCCCAGCCTTTAACTTGGAGTTCTTCCATGACTAACCCAGCCATGCCGTAGATGCCGCAATCTCCAGAAGAAACAACCGCTACAGTTAATCCCCAATTCGCTAATTCTATTGCTCGTTCTGCCCGTTGACGTTCTTGGGTAATCGGTAACGCTTCTACAATCTGTCCGGGACGCAGCAAAGGAGAAATGAGGTCGATATAGAGAGAGTAGCCAATAATGGCGTCAGCGCAGGATACGGCGGTTTGAGCCGCTGGGGTCATTTGGTCTAATTTTCCAGGTCCCGTACCTACTAGCAATAAACAGCCCGTGCGACCTGTATATTCTCGTTCGGATTGAGCGATCGCGACCGTCACCGCCCCTGGTTGGCCTTCTAATTTAAAAACTTGTTTTGCCACTTTCAGCGGTGCAATGTCTTCCGCCCCTACAGAAGCCGCATGAATCGCTGCGGCTTCTGCAACACTGGGTGTTCCGACTTCTGCTTCCACAACCGCTGAGGGCGTGGGGACGCTAACAGAACGCAGGATATCCGCCGGGAAAGTTCGCAAAGGCAAATGGCGATCGCGGCATAATTCCACTAACCCAACTTCATCGGCTTTAATGTCGATGGTGGCAATTCCGGCGATCGCTTCTTGGGCTAAGTGATTTTTCTCAAACACCTGCCCAATCGCTGTTTCTATCAATGCTTTCGAGGTTCCTCGTTCGCAGCCGATTCCCACCCACAAGACTCTAGGATGCCACTGGACTGTTGGCAGCCTTGATTCTGAGGAAAATCGTTGCTGGGTGGGGCTAATCCAAATCCTCGCCTGGGATGATTTTGAACGATCGGGTTCCTGGTTAGATTGAACCATCTCTGATTGGCTAGCGAGATATTCTGGAACCCTAAAATCAAATGGATGTTTCTCAGGAAGATGACTTTGCCATAAAGTAGAACCCGCTTCCTGAATGACTTGTACTCGTTCCCCTCTCGCCACTGCTGCACTAACGCCCGTCCAGTCTCCCTCGCCTCGATTCCAGCCAAAAGGAACGCCCAGCATATCCACTGCGGGTAGTCCTAAACCAGCGGAGGCACCCGTCAAGACTGGTGTTGCCCCAATCGTAAGGGCGATCGCTTGTGCCAACCGATCCGCCCCTCCCTGATGACCGCTACATAGACTAATAACAAACTGGCTATTTTCATCCACCACGACCACTGCTGGATCGCTGGATTTATCTTGCAATAAGGGTGCAATCAAGCGCACCACGGCTCCAGATGCCAAGCAGAAAACAAAGCCCCGATGCGTATTCCACAAGGTTGCTAGGTGGTCTTTGAGGGAACCGCGATAAACTTTGGCTGACGCGACAACCTTTGTCTCTATAACGTCGGTGAGAGACTCTGGAACCCAAAGAGTAGCACCCGTGGATTGACAAAGCGGCTGTAGTTTTTGGGCACCCGTAGGAGTGGTCGCGATCGCGGCTAATGGTTGAAAATCACCTAACAGTAATACCATCGATTGTCTTGAGTTGTTTTGTGACGATTATTTTGCGCGATCGCAAAGCGTATGTCCAAAGGGCTATGGCACTACTCGCTCTCCGGATTTTACTCTTCTTCGAGGGTTTCTGAGTCGTACTCTTCGTCTAGCTCCTCGACATCTTCATCGTATTCCTCTACAGCTTCTTCGTCTTCGCCGTATTCCTCGTCTTCGTATTCTTCGTCTTCGTCTTGGGCGACGGCTTCTATATCCTCTTCATCTTCGACGTATTCTTCGTCTTCCTCTACAGCTTCTTCATCTTCGTCGTATTCCTCGCCTTCAGATTCTTCGTCTTCGTCTTCGGCGACGGCTTCTATATCCTCTTCGTCTTCGACGTATTCTTCATCCTCGACGTATTCTTCGTCTTCGGCGACAGCTTCTATGTCTTCTTCGTCTTCGACGTATTCTTCATCTTCCTCTTCGACATATTCTTCGTCTTCGGCGACGGCTTCTTCGTACTCTTCCTCGTCACTGCCGATGTCGTCGTCTGAAATATCGAGAGCATCGCCAATCAGCGGGATAATGTCATCCAAAAAGGAGGCGTCATCATCACTCCAAACGCCTCGGCTATAGTCGAGGTCGGTGACGCTGCGAATCGTCCAGCAGTCATCGCAATATTCGGGATTGGTCATGTAGTCGTAGGGAATGTAACAGTATCCCTTGTCTCCCCAGTGTGCGCCCCAAGAATTGCGAACCACAAATACCTGATCTTTGTCCGAGTAGCCGACGCACAACATCGCGTGACCGCCTTGAGACTCCTCTCGTTCTGGGTTGGGCATGGGAATCCCCTTATTTCCCTCCCTCATGAACGAATCGAAAAGCTGTAACCCAAAGGCAAACGGATAACCCTCGGCTAGACAATGCTTCATGGCGTACAAATCCACGTCAATTCGCTCAGCATCGTCGATCAAGAATTGGGTGGCTTCCTCATAAGCTTGGTCGTGGGGACGGTGAAACAACCGCTCTGGGTGATAGGGCCAGGTTAACTCAGAACAAGCGCCCATCTTTCGCAATACCTGGATGCAATTGCGAAGTGTTGCTCCGGCGTCTTCATCGATTTCTCCGGCGAGCGATCGCGCATTTTAATAAATAAACAACCGGCTTACATCCCCGGCGGTACCGAGTTGGCGCATTGCCAGGTACTCGTAAGCTCCCGCCATCGCATTCCCCGTGCAACTTCCCACGTCCCCCTGATCTTCTACCGGAGTCAGGTAGTGACGCAAATCGACTCTTGGCGGCAGCTTTTCGGCTTGAAATCGATGAGCCTCGTACTTCTTATCATTCGCATCCTTTGTGTCGGGTCGATAGCCGCCTAATTTCAACTTTTTGCCGGTCGAATGCTGGACGTAAGCAAGTTTGGGCGAATAGCGAAGATTCGACATAAAACAACCTCTTGGGTCAGCTATCGTTTTATCTGCTCATCTATCTAGGGATAGATTTATGCGCTCATTCTAACTGTCCGCCTGATGAGCGTCCAGGGATGCTCATCGCCGGTGGATGCGATCGCTCGAAAGCCGAAATACACGCTACATTTTGCCCAAATACCAGAAACCCGGCTTCTTCAAGAAGCCGGGTTTTCCTAAGATAAGGACTTTTTACGTTTTTTAGGCGATGAGGAGTCCTGCTTATCCCTTGTCTTAACCTTGACGCCAGGATGTTAAATCTTGGCGCTGGAATCAAGCTGAGGTTGAATTTGACTAACCGAGTCAGCCGCAGGAAGCATAGATTCTAAGGGAGCAAGGTCTTGCGTCGCTACTGTGTTATGCACCGATGCTTGCAGCATTGGCGTGCGGATAATTGAATTATTCGCCAGGGTAAACAACGGGTTAGACAAAATCCCTGCCAAGGATGTCACCACTAACGACACCACTAAAGTCACTTGCAAAGGACGCATTCCCGATATATTCCAGCGAATTTCTGGATAATTCTTCACGGCGTCAGACATTTCTTGGGGTTCTTTTACCACCATCATCTTGACGACACGGATGTAGTAGTAAATCGAGACGACGCTCGTGAGCAACCCTAGTAAGACTAAGCCGTAAACACCCGCCTGCCAACCTGCCCAGAACAGGTAGATTTTTCCGAAGAAGCCAGCCAAGGGCGGAATCCCTCCCAAGGACAGCAGACAAATACTCAAGCACAAGGTCAGAAGCGGGTCTTTTTGATACAGCCCCGCGTATTCGCTAATTTGATCCGTACCCGTTCGCAGGGTGAACAGAATCACGCAGGCGAAGCCTCCCAAGTTCATGAACAGGTAAACCAGCATATAAAACACCATGCTGGCATAACCTTCTTCGGTGCCGGTAATCAAACCGATCATGACGAATCCAGCTTGGGCAATGGAAGAGTAAGCCAGCAGACGTTTCATGCTGGTTTGGGTAAGAGCAACGACGTTACCCAGTATCATGCTCAAGACTGCAAGGGCGGTGAAGACAAAATGCCACTCTTGAGTGACGAGGGGGAAAGCTGTCACCATTAGGCGGATGGCGAGGGCAAATCCAGCGGCTTTTGAACCGACGGAGAGGAAGGCTACAACAGGTGTTGGCGAACCTTCGTAAACGTCGGGTGTCCATTGGTGGAAGGGAACGGCGGCAATTTTGAAGCCAATCCCGGCGATCGCAAAGACTAATGCAATCAGCAGTCCTAAGGATAAGTCAGCGTTCGCGCTGGAAATGCCAGTAGCGATCGCGCTCAACTTCGTTTCTCCTCCCGATAGTCCGTACAGCAGCGAGACACCGTAGAGGAAAATTGCTGTACTCGAAGCGCCAATCAGCAGGTATTTTAACGCTGCTTCATTGGAACGGGGGTCGCGCTTCATGTATCCCGTCATCAGGTAGGACGAGATACTGAGGGTTTCTAAGGCGACAAAAATCGTCACCAACTCATCTGCACCACACAGAATCATTCCCCCAATGGTGGCGCTGAGCATAATCCCAATAAATTCTGCCAGGGAGGTGCCGCTTTGCTCTACGTAGCGGATCGACATCAAAATGGTGACGGCGGTAGACAAGGCAACGATGCCGCGAAAGACGACGCTCATGGCATCGCCGTTGAAGCTACCCAAGAAGCCGATGGTGTTCGTGTTCCCCCATTGATAGTACAAGGCGACGATAGAGGCGAGTAGACCCGCGATCGCGATATAGGGGGTGAAGCGCGAGGACGACCGTCCGATAATCAAGTCAACGACGAGAACTGCCAAAAGGGTGACAATTAAAATCCCCTCAGGCCAGATTGTCCCAACATTCAACTGGGCTGCAAGTTCAGCAAAACTCATGAGATATATAGTTTTGGGTATTTAGGCAGAGAGACTGAGACTCTTAATATTATTTAATTTTATGGCGTTCGGGGTTGCTTGGATTATTGATGAGGGCGATCGCTTTTGGCGTCATGAACCCCAAAGACGCTAAGAACAAGGAAAAAAGGCAGGAAAGAGGCGAACTGACTTGTCAGCGCAACGCGCGATCGCGCTGTCGCTAAAATCTCAGTATGGCGATCGCGTGTCTTCGATTCTGTAACGATGACGCCATTGATTTTTTCGAGATTCTGCAAGGGCAAAAACCGATGGTACAGTCTTCTTGGGCTACTGTAACTGATGAAGAATTGATGCTCATCAGTTCTAAAAATCCAGATTTACAATTTGAGCGGAACGCTGACGGGTCATTGGTAATTATGCCGCCAACTGGAGGAATTTCTGGGAATCGAGAGGCGAAAGCAGTGGCTTATCTGCTGAATTGGGTGGAAACTCACGATTTAGGAGATGTTTTTGGTCCCAGTACGGGGTTCAAGTTAGCGAATACAGCGATTAAATCGCCGGATGCTGCTTTTGTTGCTAAAGGACGCTTGGCAGAAGATTGGGATCGGCAAGAAGATAGGTTTTTAAATTTGGCTCCCGATTTTGTTATCGAAATTCGTTCTAAATCTGATAGTTTAGAAACGCTCCAGGCCAAGATGCGCGAGTATATCGATAACGGAGTACGTTTGGGATGGTTGTTTGACCGTCAAAATCAGCAAGCTTGGGTGTATCGTCCAGATGGCTCAGTTACCCAATATCCCGCTACAGCGGTTTTGAGTGGTGAGGATGTGGTGCCTGGATTTACGTTACCTGTGCGGAGTTTGCTGTAAGCGCGATCGCGTTTGGAGAAATGAACCCCTAAGGAGCAAAACCCACATTTTGTAGAGAAGCGATTTCTCGCATCTGGAGAGGGTTTTAGGTTTGTACAGAAAATTCTTCAGGATCGATTCCCCAATTCACCCAGCCAATCGCTTCACGCGCCGATTTCATATTAGGCGGAACGCGCAAGGCATGAATGTGTCCGGTACTGGGGCAAGTCATTTTTAATAAATATATTGGCTCTACATCGAGCTTATTATCTATTTTTAATAAGGTATATTATTGCCAAAAATCTAATATAGTTGCTTGCAATTCCTGGCAAATACGGCTGTAGCCAATTACCTGTATTAATACTCGTCGCAGTTCCGCATTATCTTCTTTTAAAAGCCATTGAGGTTGCCACTGACTTGGGTGTAATTTGCCGTATTCTTCTGGTAAGGTTACGCCGTGATAGGAGTAAAAATTATATCCATCAGCAAATTGGATTGCCGGTTCTCCTTCGGCATGGAGGCGATTTTGGCTATCGAAAGAGATTTTTATAGGGCGTTCGCTGACTATATTTTGTGTATCAAAGTAGCGCCAAGTCCATCCTGCAAACTGCTGTAACTGCCAATAGGCTTGTCTTTGGGTGTCTCGATCAATGCCATTCAAGGCAGCAATAGACTTAACCGTTTCCCTCGCTGATTCAAATTGAGAAGTTACAACTAAAATATCAATCTTTTCTGTAATGGGGCAGGTTTTCTGTAACAAATTAACCGGATAATTCAATAAATTAAGTTGGAGTAAAGTATATTCCTCCCAAGAATCTAATTCTGTAGCTCGTAAGTCTTGTAAAAATCCACTAGCATCCTTGATTATTACTTGCTTGGATTCCGAATAAGTCTCTTCTAAAAACGATTCGGTTCTCATAGAGAATTGGATGGGACCTTCCACGCGATCGCGTCCGTTGGATTTAGCCTTATCTGTCTCAAGCTCGGCTACTTTAATTAATTCCTGCCAGTTTAATTCAGGCTCTGGAAAGCAAACTGCTACTCCCGCAGAGACAGTGCAACGATGAATGTAGTAATTCGGATCTACGTATAGTAGCTTAGCTCCTTCCCTAAGTTGCTCGGCTAGTCGCCTACAATCTTCTAGGGAAGTTTCTGGCAAAATTACTGCAAATTCATCACCTCCTTTGCGGCAGGCTATCGCTGAGTTAGGAATATTTCTTTGTAAGAAGCTCCCCAATTCTTGCAGGAAGAAATTGCCTATTGAGAAACCAACCAAATTGTTGTACCTTTGAAACCAACCGATATTTAGCAGAATTAGACCTAATAATTGCTGACTTCTTTCTCGACACCCCTGCCACTGCAAGAATGCAAACATATAACGCTGATTAAATAAACCTGTGAGCGGGTCGCGAAATATTTGGTTAAATTGCAAATCATCAATCAGGAGCTGGTTCATTTATTCGGTGTAGGCTGCTTTTACCACTTCTGCGGTTTTTTGACGGTCGATTGGTTCGGTGGAAAGCGCGATCGCTCTCCACTTCTGGCGATAAACTGGAATCAGCGCTTCTTGTGGCGTAAGTTTATCAATCTTAATCTGCGACATATCGCCATCCTTGAGGCTCGTATTCCCGCTGAATTCGCACCATCCAGCTGCCTTGGGGAATAGAAATCGCGTTATGCTCCTCGTGGGTTAAAGTTGCCGTCTCTGAGAAGACGCGCAGATAAAGCGTGCCATCTTTTTCGTACAGTTCTGCTTGTCCGTCGCTGATGCGGTGCTTGTGTCCCGTCACTTCACCTTCGGCTAAAGTCAGGTGAGATAGCTTTTGTCCCTCGGCTTGCTGTGCGGGGAGTAAAATCACATCGCCTTGTCGAATGGGTTGCATCGGTTCTCCTCCAAATGCTGCTAAGCTGTTTCAGCCTGATGTTGGCATCCATTCTGGCACAACTCAAATACTTAGGGAGGTCGCCATTGCAATCCTCCATAAGTTAAACATTGAGATAGCTTTAAATTAAGTCTGGCGCGAACAGCTCTCTTGCGAGCGGCTCTAAAAAAGCGAGTTATCTTTGGGAGAGCGAATCGTCCCTGGATGGGATTGACCGCCATTCTTGGAACCGGCTCTCGTCAAGCTTGGTACGCCAGAATCGAGACTTCACTCGTCGGTTTTCCGCATAAAATCCTCTCAATCGCTCTTGACATCTGACATAAAGTATTTAAATTAACTGTTCAGCCCATCTGCTATTTCTCCAAGCTCCCATGTCAACCCTCGTTATCGTCGAATCTCCCACCAAAGCACGCACCATCAGTAAATTCTTGCCTTCCAGCTACCGGGTCGAGGCGTCGATGGGTCATGTACGCGACCTGCCCCAATCCAGCAAAGAAATTCCCGAAGCCTACAAAGGGGAAAAATGGGCGCAGCTGGGAGTAAATGTGGATGCGGACTTTGAACCCTTGTATGTCGTCCCCAACGACAAAAAGAAGATTGTCACCGCCCTGAAAAATGCCCTGAAAGAGGCAGATGAATTGGTGTTGGCAACTGACGAAGACCGAGAAGGCGAAAGCATTAGCTGGCATCTGCTCCAGCTATTGAAGCCAAAGGTTCCCATCAAGCGAATGGTCTTCCACGAAATCACCAAAGAAGCCATCCGCGACGCTCTCAAGAACTGCCGAAATATCGACGAGCAGGTGGTTCGCGCTCAGGAGACGCGGCGGATATTAGACCGGCTGGTGGGATATACCCTGTCGCCGCTGTTGTGGAAGAAAATTTCCTATGGCTTATCGGCAGGACGGGTGCAGTCGGTAGCAGTGCGGCTTTTAGTAAATCGAGAGCGCCAACGCCGAGCCTTCCGCCAAGGCAGCTACTGGGATCTCAAGGCAAGTTTAAACAAAGACAAGACACCCTTTGAAGCGCGACTTGTCGCTCTCAAGGGGACGAGAATTGCCACTGGCAGCGATTTTGATGAAGCCACGGGACAAATTATTGCCGGACGGAATGTGATTCTGCTCTCGGAAGCGGAAGCGAGAAGTTTAGAGGCGCGACTGGCAGATAAAACCTGGACGGTGGCTGACTTAGAAGAGCGTCCGGTTACTCGCAAACCTTTACCGCCGTTTACCACTTCGACGCTCCAACAGGAGGCGAATCGGAAACTACATTTATCTGCCCGCGACACGATGCGAACTGCCCAGAGCTTGTACGAGCAGGGGTATATTACCTATATGCGGACAGATTCGGTGCATTTGTCGCAACAAGCGATCGCTGCCGCTCGCAGTTGTGTCGAGCAAATGTACGGCAAGCAATACCTCAGCCCCGAACCCCGCCAATACACGACGAAAAGCAAGGGCGCTCAAGAAGCTCACGAAGCCATTCGCCCCGCCGGTAGCAGCTTCCGCACTCCCCAGGAAACCGGCTTAAGCGGTCGGGAATTCGCTCTGTATGACCTAATTTGGAAGCGCACTGTCGCCACCCAAATGGCAGAATCTCGCCAAACTCAAATTACCGTGCAGTTGCAAGTCGAAGATGCCGGTTTTCGGGCTAGCGGCAAACGGATTGACTTTCACGGCTTTTTACGCGCCTACGTGGAAGGATCGGACGATCCCCATGCGGCACTAGAAGACATGGAAGTGATTTTACCAACTCTCAAAAAAGGCGATCGCCCGACCTGCAAAAAGCTAGAATCCATCGGTCACGAAACTCAGCCACCAGCAAGATACACGGAAGCTTCCCTCGTTAAGACCCTGGAAAGCGAAGGCATCGGGCGTCCCAGCACCTACGCTAGCATCATCGGCACGATTATCGAGAAAGGCTATGCCCAAATGAATGGCAACGCCCTCGTTCCTACCTTCACCGCCTTTGCCGTTACCAGTCTGCTAGAACAACACTTTCCCGATTTGGTCGATCCCAGCTTCACCTCCAAGATGGAGCAAACCCTAGATGAAATTTCCACTGGGGAAGCCAAATGGCTGCCATACCTGAAAAAGTTCTATCTCGGAGAAATGGGTCTGGCAACCCAAGTCAAGGAAAGGGAAAAGGGGATTGATGCCGCATCTGCCCGTACTATCGAATTGGACGATCTCGGTGGGGCGAAAGTCCGGATTGGTCAATATGGGCCGTACATTGAAGCTGAAAATGACTCTGGGCCAGTAAAAGCCTCGTTGCCTAAGGATCTGACCCCCTCAGACATCCACGCTGAGCTAATTGAGACGCTGCTACAGCAGAAAACAGAAGGTCCCGATAAAGTCGGCTTGCATCCGGAAACCGGCGAACCGATTTACGTGCTGATTGGCACTTACGGCCCCTACGTCCAACTGGGTGATGCCACTGAGGAGAACAAAAAACCCAAACGCGCCTCTCTTCCCAAGGGGGTCACGATTGAGGACGTGACGCTGGATATGGCAGTTGGCTTGCTATCTCTGCCGCGGACTTTGGGCATTCACCCAGAAACTAACGGCAAAGTCCAGGCAGGATTGGGACGCTTTGGCCCTTACGTCGTCCACGACCAAGGCAAGGAAGGCAAAGAATATCGCTCCCTGAAAGCCAGTGACGATGTATTGACAATTGACATCGAACGTGCAATTGAGCTGCTAGCTGAACCGAAAAAGGGACGCGGCGGGACTCGCAGCAAGTCTAAGGCACCGTTACGAGAACTGGGGACTCACCCGACTGATGGGGAACCCGTGAATATCTACGATGGCCCTTATGGCCCTTACATCAAGCATGGGAAGACGAATGCTTCTGTGCCAGAAGGGGAATCTGTGGAAGGGTTGACGATGGAAAAAGCGCTGGAAGCATTGGCAGCGAAGGCAGGTTCCACAACAAAATCTAGTCGCAAATCAACTACTAAGAGTGGAACATCTACCAAAAAGACCACAACTGGGAAGACAACCGCTAAAAAGACGACAGCAACCACTAGCACTAAGAAAAAATCTTAGTTGCTTTCCAGTGGCGGGAAGCGATCGCACTTCAATTTCGAGAAAAGAGCGATCGCTTCCCTTCAAAGAGTGTTAGACAAAATGCGATCGCTCTTATCGTTGCAGAAAAGAGGAGATGCGTGAAGCGTGAGCTATCCCGTAGGAAATCGCCCACACTATAATTACTGGCATCTGTGGAAAGCTGGAGTCGTTCCCATGTCGTTACAAGAACTCAAAGAGCAAGCTTTTAATTTATCTGTGAGCGATCGCCTTGCACTGGTCAATGCTATTATCCAATCTCTGCAAGACACTCTCAACCCACAACCAAACCGAAAAACCCTGATTAACCAGATGCGAGGATTGCTGAAGACCGAGCAGTCACCACTAACTGATGCTCAAATTCAGGCAATCTTGGAAGAACGTCGGGTGGAGAAGTATCTCCAGTGAGAGTCCTGATCGATACTAATGTTGTTTTAGATGATTTACTGGAGCGAGAGCCGTTTTTGCAAGATGCAGAAGCATTGTTTCAGGCGATCGGTTCTGAGCAGGTTGTTGGTTATGTTACTGCAACAACACTAAGTGACATCTTCTACATTGCTAGAAGACAAACTCAGAGCGTTGAACGGGCAAGGCAGGTAATCTCTATTACACTGGCAGTTATGGAAATTTGCCCCGTCGATCGTGCTGTCTTAGAGGTAGCTTTAACATCTGGTCTAAGAGATTTTGAAGATGCTGTACAGGTTGCTTGTGCGAGCGCTCAAAGTTTAGATGCAATTGTTACCCGTGATACACAGGATTTTTCTAATGCAACCGTACCCGTGTTATCTGTTAGTCAGCTATTGGAACAGTTGAAATAGTTCTGTACTTTAACACTAATGCGATCGCTTCCCTTCAAAGAGTGTTAGACAAACAGCGATCGCTCTTATCGTTGCTCAAGAGAGGAGATGCGTGAAGTGTTAGCTATCCCGCAGGGAATCGCTATCTGCCAACAGTTAATTCTCAGGTAGGAAGATGCCAGTTGCTTTCAATCCACAGTGCCCGTGCTTCAACTACGTGACATCCTCCTACACCGAATCGAAGATTACGGTGTAGGCTTCCTTACCTCGCGATAACGCTTTCCTGGTTATTTCCTAAATCATCGAAACGATTAAGAAGCCATAGTTATTAATAAAATCTGACATTTACTATTTCCTCATTCCCCCATTTTCCCAGCTTCTCTGCTTTTTTGTCGCACGGGAATTTCAATGATAAAGTGCGCTCCTTCTCCGGGAGCAGAAATACATTTTAATTGACCGTTATGTTTTTCTACCACAAGCTGATAGCTAATAGATAATCCTAATCCCGTGCCTTTTCCTACTGGTTTCGTGGTAAAAAACGGGTCAAATATCCGCTGTTGTATTTCTTGGTTCATCCCTGATCCATTATCGGCGATCGCTACCACTACCCAATCTGATCCATTAATGGAAGTGCGAATAAAAATTTGTTTTTTTTCATTACCTGTTGCTTCTGATAAAGCATCAATACTATTATTGATAATATTCATAAACGCTTGATTCAACTGCCCAGCATAACACTCAATTTTGGGTAAGTTTCCATAAGCTTTAATAATTTCAATACTGGGAGAATCTCTCTCCCCATTCAATCGATGTTTTAAAATTAATAAAGTGCTATCAATACCTTCGTGAATATCAACTTTTTTAAGTTCTGACTCGTCGTGACGGGCAAAGTTCCGCAAACTAAGGACAATCTGACGGATGCGTTCGCTGCCAACTTTCATAGAAGCGAGCATCTTGGGTAAATCATCAGCCAGAAATTCCCACTCCATCTCTTCAGTCTGTTCGACAATTTCACGAACGGGATTCGGATAGTGTTGCTGATAGAGATGAACCAGGCTGAGTAAGTCTTGGGTGTAGTCATTGACATAAAGAAGATTGCCGTGAATGAAATTAACAGGATTGTTGATTTCATGAGCAACTCCCGCAACCAGTTGACCTAAGCTAGACATTTTCTCGGCGTGAATCAGTTGTGCTTGGGTTTGTTTTAGCTTGTCTAAAGCTTGTTTTAGTTCTTCATTTTGGCGCAGTGTTTCTGTATTCTTCTGAACTTCTTCAGCCATTCGATCGAAAGCGATTGAAATCTGACTCAGTTCATCAGAGCCTTTTAAATTAGCACGTACTTCTAAATTTCCTTGCGCTAAGCTGTTACTAGCTGCAACCAGTTTGCCTACTCGCAAGTTCAAGGTTTTGTAAAAGAAGAACCAGAGAATGCTACAAAGCACGGCAAGAGCAACACTGTAGGTTAGCGATCGCTCTAAAGCATCGTTGTATGCCTGAGCTTTTAGCGACGAAAGGTCATACTCCAACAACAACACAGCTACCCTCGACGGTAGGATTTCTCCAGGCGAAGCTCCCAAAAGCACTGGATAAATTGCCCTGAGGGTTTGTCTATCGTCCGAGAAAATTACCTGCTTTGACTGAGTTTGCTGGACTTCTTTGATCGCTGATAAGCTGGAGGCTGCTAGAGTGTTGCTGATTAAGCGATTTTGCAAGTCAAAACGAGTTGACAAGAGTACTCGCTCATTTTCATCACAAAGCAAAGCTAACCGCAGATTAGGAGCGGGAGCAATCTGAGCGATCGCTAAATGGGCACCCTTACCTTGAGCCGTTCTGTACAAGTACTCTAGTAACGTTGCTGTTTGACTTGCAGAAAATTCAGCCTGCTGTCTGATAATCGTTTCGGTACGGGAGAAGGACTGAGAGACTTCCCGTTGAAACGAAACCAAACCTAACACACTGCCGAACACTAACAGAATCCCTGGAATCGAAAACCGCAGAGGAAAGGGGAAGCGATGCATAGGTAGACTTTTTGCAAAAATAGTTTTGCCTGGAGGCATGAACCACAGATTAACCCAGATAAACACAGATGAATCTGATATTAACTGTAGGCATCTGTAGTTTTTTCATAAAGGTATGTTGAGTGTTGCAATCGGTCTACGCTTTAGGGCTTGACATCTCTAACCAGTCTGTCATCGAGCAGAGGGTTAAGGTCTACGTCTTGTTTCAGTATGTTATTTTCAACCAAGAATTGGGATAACCGTTGGGTTCCCTTGAGCAACACAGAATTGGTTTTTCCCAAGAGTTTCTGGTTTTCCTCAAGGGTGACGAGCTGAAGCCCCTTGAGGGATGATAAGAATTGTTCGGGTGTGATTCCTTGTCGCCGTGCCATTCGACGAGCGGCATCTTCGGGATTTTTCTCAATATAATCGAGAGCGCGGAACCAACCCTGGATTAACACCTGCAATTGAGTAGCATGCGTCGTCAACAACGACTCACTGCCAATTAGCACATCGACTACTTCACCAGGAATCTGGCTGCTGTCAAAGAGTAACTTGGCTCCGGCGTTGAGTATATTGGAGCGGTATGGCTCAAAGGTGACAATGGCATCAACGCGACCTTGTTTGAACGCCTCCTCCTGGTCGGATAGCTCCACAGAGACAATCTTGACATCTTTGAGTGACAGACCGACTTGTTCTAAGCCACGGCTCAGGACAAATGGTGCCAGCATTGACCTGTCAAAGCCAACCCTGCGCCCTTTTAAACTTTGCAGATTCGC
This sequence comes from Trichocoleus sp. ST-U2, assembly GCF_039961875.1. Classification (NCBI taxonomy): domain Bacteria; kingdom Bacillati; phylum Cyanobacteriota; class Cyanophyceae; order Leptolyngbyales; family Trichocoleusaceae; genus Trichocoleus; species Trichocoleus sp. ST-U2. Next base: position 28,410 of record NZ_JAMPJY010000056.1, read on the forward strand.
GATCGCTGGTTTAGCTACAATGGCGTCTGCACCATTAGAGATATCCATAATTAGCCAAGCACGGACATCTGGATGAGTCGGCGCTAATGGCAAAAACCCAGTCATCGGTGTGGCGCTCATTTCTACTTCACCGTTCCGGTAAGCTCTGTTTGGGTCGAAGTTGGGATACTCCACTAATTGAATCGGGGTTTTACCGTAGTATCCCAGTTCGCGAGCCAGAAATAGAGGTTCATACCCAGGCCAAACATTCGTACCAATCCGTAAGGGTTTCAGGGGTGCTGGGACACAACTGATTAGAATGAAGCTTGAGAGGGCGATCGCCACAATTAACAACTTCACAGGCAAGGTGAAACCTCTCATCTTTAGTCCTCTGAGCGCAGTCCTAATAGAAAGCTTTTTTTACCTGAGTATTATCGAATACTTTTCAGGACTAGACTTTTGTGAGGCGCGATCGCCCCAGTAATCCTTGTTGTCGAACCAGAAGCATGATGAACAAGATAGCCCTGCTCGGAGCCGTAAATCAAGCCTTTGTGCTGCAATCGGGCGATCGCTCCTTGCAGACTGCCCCCTCTCGACAAGTAATGCTTGTAAACGATCGCTGTTATTATATCCACCAGCCCGAAACTGCGATCGCGTCCCTTCAAAGAGGGTTATTTTATCGCCTACCCTCTTTCCACTCTTCCCCACCTGGTAGCTGAACTAAATTCTCATCAATGATTGCTGGTAAAGTTTTTGCCGAATGTTCATACGTTAAATCGAGCAATCTCTGAGCCGTCATTATTAAATCTGTTCTATCCACCGACGCTGCAAGTTGGCAAGGATGATAAAAATAATCCATAGCTTCTATATTTGCCGGACGAAGTGCTGCCTCAATTGCCTCTTCTAGAAAAGGCTTCCATTCATCTTGCTCGATGTAGTAAGACGTTTTATTCTCTTTGAGATTTAATGTTTGAATTTGCTGGAGAGAATCTGAAATTAAAGCTGCCCAGGAATCAGTTAAACACTGGTCAACTTGGTTTTGAATCAAGTGAGTCAGCATTGTGACCAGACACGCTTCGATATTACAAAGGATCGCTTGTTTACTCATGACTCATCCCCTCCAGCTCATGCACAATTGCCAAAGCATCTGCATAGGGTCCTTCTAAGATGCGAGTTCTTAGGTCGATTAGTTCTTGAGTTATAAATGCTACCTTCACAGATAGGCGCTGATAGGCTGAATATAGCATTCAGTCACCTGACATCTTGACTACCCCCTTAAGCGATCGCTCTCATTTTTCGGTCTACTAAATTTGGTATCAACTGAGGCGTTGGCGAAGCCACAATGCAAACAGAGGTAGAGCTAATCGATAGCCTTGTTCGGAGCCATAAATCAAGCCTTTGTGCTGCAATCCCGCGATCGCACCTTGAAGACTCCCCCCTCTAGACAGGCAATGCTTGTGAATGTAATCTCGACTTTGCGGCTTGTCAGTGGGGTCTAAGGCCAGAGACTCCAACAGATGCGTCTGGTTAGCTGGAAGCAGCATCAGTAATGACTCGAAGACCATCGATAGGTCGGCTAGCAGTTCTTGGATTGCCTGCTGGACGTGCCAATCGCGAATTAGCCCGTCAGAAACTCGTACCGACTTGAGGCGTCGCACCAGTGCCGAAGCATCGCCTAAGTGTCCCTGCACCGCATTGACAAACAGTTCCAGCGCTTGCGATCGCGGATCGAATGTCAACCCTTCGCCATGCAAAACTTCCTGAACCCAAGCAGCAACAACATCATTAGCTAAGGGAGCCAGCTTCACGATTTCCAAATGATTTCCCGGTTCATCAGCATGAAGACTGATTTCTGCAATCGTTGCCACCAGTACATAACTCACCTGAGTCTGTCGCTCGATTTCTTTCCGCAAAAATGTTTCCCACACCCCATTGCGATCCCAAGAGCGGATATGGGGAAAGCTTTCCAAAATCAGCACCACCCGTCCGCCCGAAGATTCGGCTAACCCTTGCAGGAGATCGAGTAATACCTCAAATGCGCTCCATTGCTGCTGTTGATCTTCTACCCGAACGGGTTTCAGCCGCTCTCTACCATTCCCTTCGTCTTGCAGGACAAATAATTCAGCGGCCTTGCGTTCAATCCACTCTCGCATGAAAACTTGAGCAGTAGCACTTTGAAACGTCTGGTCTATACTCTCGCACAGCAATTGCACGAAGCGCTGACCATCAGTAACCCGGATGCAGTCAACCTCCACGATTTTAACTCCAACTTCCTGAGCTGCCCGCCGTACCAGAGTCCGCCGTCCGCTTCCCGGCACTCCAGCAATTAGCAGGTCGCCATCACGGGCTAAAACTTGGGTAATTCGCTGGAATTGCGCTTGCCGCCCGATCAATTGAAACGGTGCTGATAAATCCACAAGATTCAAGGCTTTAGCGTCCCGCTCCCAAGTGTAGAAACCTTCCGGCGGTACGCCTTGACTCGTTGGCAAGCCGCCAACTGTATCGGTGGACGAGCCAGGGCTGAGGTTAACCATTGATTTGCCAATCGATTCTGTCATCCGGCTATTGCTGCGTGTTTTATCCTACCCGTTCTCAAGCTCAAACCAACAAGTTAGTGTGGCATGAGTCTATAGTTTACCCTGGCACTTTTCAATAGTGTTAATGTTCTTTGGCACTATTGAAAAGTGCTATATATGTTCTAGCACCATTTGACAGGCATTTACTCATAGGCAATTCCCGTGTTAGAAGCATTCGTCTTCGCAACAATATTCTGCGGATTTTTCGGCATCATCCTGAAAAAGAACCTGGTTATGAAGATCATTTCTATGGATGTCATGAGTACGGGGGTTATCGCCTATTACGTACTGGTTGCATCGCGAGATGGTTTATTCACACCCATTATTTCAAACGGCACAAATGTCGATTACTCTGATCCGGTTCCCCAGGCGGTGATATTGACGGGGATTGTGATCGGCTTTTCAATTCAGTGCGTAATGCTGGTCGGTGTCATGAAGCTGGCACGGGATAATCCCACCCTGGAAACCAACGAGATCGAGAAGAGCAATATGCCATGAATACCATTACCATCGCATGGATTGCACTACCGTTTTTTTTGGGGTTCACCATTTATCTGCTCCCCAAACTTGACCGATACCTCGCACTGTTCACGGCATTTGTTTCGGCTGGATATGCGTTGCAGCTATTTGTCGAAAAGTCGCCACTGACACTAGAGTTACTAGATCATTTCGGCGTCACATTAATCGTCGATCAGTTAAGTGGCTACTTTATATTGACCAATGCGCTAGTAACAGCCGCAGTCATCCTCTACAGTTGGCACAGCGATAAAACAGCTTTTTTCTATGCACAAGCCATCATTTTGCATGGCAGCATCAATGCCGCATTTGCCTGTGCGGACTTTATCAGTTTATACGTGGCGTTAGAGGTGAGCGGGATTGCTGCGTTTCTCTTGATTGCTTATCCCCGCAGCGATCGCTCGATTTGGGTAGCCTTGCGCTATCTGTTTATCAGCAACACGGCGATGCTGTTTTATCTGGTGGGTGCGGTGCTTGCCTATCAGACAAATCATTCGTTTAGTTTTGCAAGTTTGCGCGGCGCACCGCCGGAGGCGCTTGCCCTAATCTTTCTGGGACTCTTGGTTAAGGGGGGAATCTTTGTATCGGGATTGTGGTTGCCATTGACCCACTCGGAATCAGAGACGCCAGTATCGGCGATGCTGTCGGGAGTTGTGGTCAAAGCTGGAGTCTATCCGCTAGTGCGTTGTGCGCTGATGTTGGAGGAGATTGATCCGATAGTCAGGATCTTCGGAGTGGGGACAGCGCTTCTGGGAGTAGGCTATGCCGTCTTTGAAAAAGATACCAAGCGGATGCTGGCATTCCACACAATTTCACAGTTAGGCTTTATCCTCGCTGCCCCAGCCGTAGGTGGCTTTTATGCACTGACCCACGGCTTGGTCAAATCGGCACTCTTCCTGATCGCCGGTGCTTTACCGAGCCGCAACTTCAAGGAGCTGCAACACAAGCCCATCAATACAACGGTCTGGATTGCTCTGGTCATCGCTAGCTTCTCAATCTCAGGCTTTCCCTTGTTGTCTGGCTTTGGGGCAAAGGTGTTGACGACGAAAAATTTACTGCCCTGGCAAGCGATCGCTATGAATGTTGCAGCTTTGGGAACAGCAATCTCGTTTGCCAAATTCATATTCTTGCCGCATAAAGCGGACGGCGAGGACGTAGTAAAGCCCGGTTTCTGGTCGGCGACGATCCTGCTGCTCGGTGGCTTGTTTGTGGCAAACGTTGTCTATTACGAAGCTTATAGCCTTGAGAATATCGTAAAACCCCTCGCAACCATCGGCGTTGGCTGGTTGGCGTATCTTTTGATTTTTAAACGATCCGTACTCAAGCTGCCCCGTGTTGTGGAGCAATTTGAGCATCTGATCGGTGGAATGAGCCTAATGTTGCTCCTGCTCTTCTGGATGGTAATGGCATGATTGGACATCTGAATCTGATATTGCGACTGGCCATCTGGTTTTTGCTCACCGCCAATCTGAGTGTGGCAAATATCATCATCGGCGTCAGCATCGCACTCCTATTACCGGGACGCCCTAAAACCCCGGAAGCATTAAACGATTGGCTGCGGGCGCTATGGGAAACCCTCGTGGCGATTCCGCAGGCATACATGGAAGCCTTTGAAATGATCGTCCGTCCCCATACTTACGAAGATGTGACGATGGAACGAGTCAAACCCGGACGGACATCCGGACTCATCTTCCTAGATATATTTCTAATCACCTTTACGCCCAAGACCATTGTCTTGAAGTACCACGAAAATGGCTGGTACGAAGTTCACTGGGTACGACGGAGGAAAAAGGCATGAACTTGGCACTGAACTGGGCACTGATTGCAATGATTCTGGCTCTGCTCATACCCATGTACGAGGCTTGGCAAGATGACGATATTTGGCAAAAAATGTTGGCATTTGCCAGTATTGCAACCAAAACATCAATCATGATCCTGGTTGTATCCGTCTTACGGGATGATTGGATGCTCGGTGTTACAGGGGTAATCATCCTGAGTGTAGGTAATGCCGGATTAATGTTGTTGGCACAAGTCCTTAAACGAATCAATGAACTATGATCAACGCGCTTAGTTATACCTGCATAGGTATAGGAATTTTCTTCTGGTTTTGGGGAACCTTTCCCCTAATCGGCCACCGATCAGTATTATTCAAGCTGCATACTCTTTCGGTTGCCGATACGCTAGGGAGCATGATCATCATCGTCGGACTGCTTCTGAAGATACCTAGCGAATGGCCGCTGCTGATCCTTGGCATTATCACTTTGGCAATCTGGAATACAGTGCTGGGGTATGTGTTGGCATACTGTTCCAGCAGTGGAGGTAGCCATGAATGATAGCTATATCTATGTCATAACCGCGCTGCTGCCGTTGTCCGCGTTGATGCTGTTACTTCAGTCCAATCCTTACCATGCCCTGGTAATCCAAGGAATACTGGGAGCGGTAGCAGCATTGGTATTTGCGGTTTTGGGGGCGGCGGATGTGGCTTTGACCCAAGCCTTGATGGGTACTCTGCTGGCGATTACTCTCTATGCGATCGCGGTGCGTTCATCGCTGGTGATGCGTCTTGGTGTACTCGAAGATGGGGCGATAAATACAGATGACGAGTCCCATTTTGGGCAACTAATGGATGACTTACGAACAATTTTTGGCAAACACTATCTGCGTCTTGAGCTAGTCCCGTACACGAATACACAGGCTTTACACCGGGCGTTGATGGACAAGGAAGTCCATGCAACCTGCGCTATACGAGACTACGATAATCAAGACCTCGTAGCGAGTGAGGACGAACAGCAACTCTATCACACCATAACTAGGGTTCAACGCCTCTATGACATCATGCGAACCGAACTTTCGTCACCGGCGACAAGCCTAACCTATGTAAATGCACTGGATTCAGGGGGGGAACATAAATGAAATGGGTCTACATTGCAGCGGGAATAGCGCTATTCGTCAAATTCCTGGTCATGCCCAATCCGGCACCGGACTTATCGCTCTCGATTGTCCAAACGCTTGTACAAGAGAGTGGAGTACCTAATGCAGTTACGGCTGTCATTCTCAGGAACCGGCTGTATGACACGATCTTTGAGGTGGTGGTATTTACGATCGCGGTAATGGGTGCAAAGTTTCTGCTGGCTGATGAAAGACCGTTCTGCACGATCTATCAGTTCACCGATCAACCATCGATTGTTATGGCGCGTCTGGGAGCAACTATTGCCGCGTTGGTGGGTATCGAACTGGCGATTCGGGGGCATCTGAGTCCGGGGGGTGGTTTTGCTGCCGGCGTTGCGGGTGGAACGGCGATCGGCCTTGTTGCAATTACCTCATCATCGGAGTGGATGCAGGGGATCTACAAGCGCTGGCACGCTGCTATATGGGAGAAGGTTTCGGTTCTTATTTTCATTGTCCTGTCGGTGATCACTCTAGCCGGCTTAGAATTACCGCACGGAGAATTAGGCACACTTTTCAGCGGCGGAGTTATTCCCCTGCTCAACATCCTAGTCGCCGTAAAAGTCGCGTTGGGTTCTTGGGCAGCTATTTTGGTGTTTATTCATTATCGGGGATTGTTGTAAGAGATTATGCAGCTACTTAAAGAGTGGAACAATCCAAGCAGCAGTTAGGCTCATCAACACGAGAATCTCTAAAACTTTGAGAGGAAAGGACAGTTTCAACCACTCTTTAGCAAAAGTCGGTTGCCAACCAGACCACCATTGAAGAATATTTTCTCGCCACAAAGTGGGACTATCTTTAGGGCGGAACTGGTAACTTAATATTGACAAGAGAAGGGGAATTCCTCCTACCTTGGCACTCATTAAGAGATGCAAGGCGATACAGACAACCATCACTACCCATGAAATGAGGTGAGCATAATACCAACCATGATTAAGCTCTCCCCTTGGTAACCAATTTTCATCCATCATCTTGCCAGAGAAAACGGCAAAAGTCAGTGCCAAGATAGCAAGGGTGTTAATGACTCGATGCAGCGTGTACCACCATATAGGTTTACCCAACTGTCCAAGTTTTGCCACAGAATCTTGCTGGATAAGTCTTTTTTGCCCACGATGGAATGCATATAGAGCAAACAGAGGGAATACAAGTAAGGCATATAGCCCAAAGGTGCCATGAATTCCTTCTATTTCCTTTAATTCAGGCAAGGGAATTCTTCCCCATCGCCCGTCGTAGACATCGTATGTCCAATATGCGGTCAAAATCGCGGCAATTACGAAAAGACCAGTAAAGCCATGCAGAATACGAAGAAGAAGAGGTTGGTATGGCCCAGAGAGTTTTGCAGGCATATTCAGAAAGTTACTGAAATCTTCCCTACATCTTCCACTGATTAAATTGTCTCACCCTGCGATCGCCCTAGGTAAAAAGGCATAACCTATGAATTTAGATAGCGGTTGACAGATGCTTGGCAGAATGTTAGTAGCGCAATCGCGATAGTGGCAATCGCCTATTCTCAGCGATAAGCGATGGGTTGCTTGCTCTAATCTATGGAAAGGCTAAGAAATTTCAATGAAAAATCGACTGTTTTATTGATTAGAAAGCGAGTATTCGTATTTACACTAGCGTATAGTAAAAAACATTAAAGAATTTAATCAGCTAAAAGTTTTGAGTCTCTGAGGACATGCAGGCAGATATTTATTTAAATCTGCTTGGTTCTACTATTGCTGATTCCATTAAAAAGGCAAAATTTTTGTCTTGCGATCGCTCAATCGTTCAAATCCAGGACTGTCCTACTATTCTGTCTGTCACTGTTCCATGTCAATTACCAATCGTATTAGTTTTAACAATGTGCGAGGCGATATCTTCGGAGGTGTCACGGCTGCCATTGTATCGTTACCCCTTGCCCTAGCTTTCGGGGTTGCCTCCGGGGTCGGACCAATCGGTGGTCTGTATGGTGCTGTTTTCGTCGGCTTCTTTGCGGCGTTATTTGGCGGTACTCCCACGCTGATTTCTGAACCAACTGGACCGATGACCGTGGTGATGACTGCGATTGTGGCAGGACTCACAGCCAGCAATCCAGACAATGGTTTGGCGATGGCATTTACCGTTTAGTTCGTTCTCTCTTTAACTCTTTAAAGTTCCTTTAGTTCATTTATTGCAATACTCCTCATCCGAGGAGGCATAAGGAGGTATTCGTGGATTTTTTGTCCTTGTTTTTAATGGACTTCGTTAAGCAGTTGCAGTCCCCAACACTTGGGTTTTTGATTGGTGGTATGGTCATTGCCGCCCTTGGTAGCGAATTGGTAATTCCAGAGGCGATTAATCAGATCATCGTCTTTATGCTGCTCATGAAAATCGGTCTGACCGGTGGTCAGGCGATCCGCAATTCCAACCTAACGGAGATGGTGTTACCCGCAGCGTTTGCTGTAGCAGTAGGGATTCTTGTTGTATTCATCGCACGCTATACATTGGCCAAGCTGCCGAAGGTCAACACCGTGGATGCGATTGCGACCGGGGGATTGTTTGGTGCTGTGAGTGGCTCTACCATGGCTGCCGCCCTGACGCTCCTGGAAGAACAAAAAATGCCATACGAGGCATGGGCTGCCGCACTCTATCCCTTCATGGATATCCCAGCGCTCGTAACGGCGATTGTGGTGGCCAACATTTATCTCAACCACAAGAAGAAGCGTAGTGCAGCAGGCGAGTCTCTCAGCAAGCAGGAGTATCTCAGCAAGCAGACCGTTGCAGCAGGCGATTATCCCGATCAGCAGGATTATCCCAGGAGCCGGCAAGAGTATCTCAGAAAGCAGCAGTCTGCGGATAATCGGGTCAAAATATGGCCGATCGTGAAGGAAAGCCTCCAGGGTCCTGCCCTATCGGCAATGTTGCTCGGCATTGCTCTTGGCCTGTTCACCCAGCCGGAAAGTGTCTATAAAAGCTTCTACGACCCCCTCTTCCGCGGCTTGCTTTCGATCTTGATGCTGGTCATGGGTATGGAGGCTTGGTCAAGACTTGGCGAACTGCGCAAGGTAGCCCAGTGGTACGTCGTGTATAGCGTTGTGGCACCGCTGGTGCATGGGTTCATCGCCTTCGGTCTCGGCATGATTGCCCACTACGCCACGGGATTCAGCCTGGGCGGTGTTGTGATCCTGGCCGTCATCGCCGCCTCCAGTTCAGACATCTCAGGTCCGCCCACGTTGCGAGCCGGGATTCCGTCGGCCAATCCCTCCGCCTACATCGGCGCATCCACAGCCATCGGTACACCCATTGCGATTGGCTTGGCAATACCGCTCTTCCTCGGACTCGCCCAGGCGATAGGCGGGACAGGCGGCAGCTAATCCCAGACGGGTCGCGGTCTGTCGGCGCTCCCTTGACCCGGTAGACCAAGCGACTCAATATATAAGATCAATTACGGTAAGGAGGTAACCAACATGGCAAAGCCAGCCAAAAAGCTCGTCATCGTCACGGAAAAGATTCTGCTGAAAAAGATCGCCGATATCATCGAAGAAGCCGGGGCAACCGGTTATACGGTTCTGGAAACCGGCGGTAAAGGCAGTCGCAACGTGCGCTCGTCGGGACAACCTAGCGTTTCTGACACCAATGCGAATATAAAATTCGAGGTGCTCACCCCCGATCGGGATATGGCCGAGAATATTGCGGATCAGGTCGCAATAAAGTTTTTCCTCGATTTTGCGGGCATGATCTATATCTGTGACGCGGAGGTACTGTACGGGCACAGTTTCTGTGGACCAGACGGCTGTTGAATCGAGACGACGTAGACACAAAAAGCCGGGTCATGACCCCGGCGTTTTGGGCGCTGCCAGACTGACTGAACCGATTCCGATGGCAGTGTTAGCGGGGATTGCTCTGAAGGTAGGGATAGATATTCTCGACTGGAGCTTCTTGAAGCGATCGCACGATCGCACAAAGTATCCCTCAAGGGTTCCCCGATCGTGTATGGGGTGTTGCTCTTGACGGTGTTTGTGGATCTAATCGTGGCAGTGGGTGTGGGTGTGTTTATTGCCAATATCCTCACCATTGAACGGTTGAGCAATAGACCTCTTGCAAAAGTCGTCGCTGGGGTAATATGAGGTCTGAAATTATGCGCTCGCTCACCTGTCTTCTACGCTCACCCCTGGTAATTCATAAGTAAAGCTAATGAAATAC
>NZ_JAMPJY010000057.1:0-37880 GCF_039961875.1 Trichocoleus sp. ST-U2
CTCAAATTCTTCTACTTTGAGTCCAGTCAAGCTTTGAAACACATGAGGTTTATTGTGGATAGCGCCGTAGCTCAACATCGTAAACACCTCGGTCTTCGAGCAACAACCCTTCACTTCTAAACTACTCTATTTCCGATTAAGTCTATTATGCGTTCCCGATCGCTTCTATAGCAGTCTTGAGCCAATCAATGTAAGTTTGTTCTCTGCGGATCGCTAATTCTAGTCCGAGCCGTTGCAGAATCTGCTCGCGGCTCGCAGAGCGATCGCTCAGGGTTGGCAAGTCAATACTTTCACACTCAGCTAGCTTTTGGCGGCGTCCAGTTAGTTGCTGTTCTAACAGTTGAAGGATAGCTTCATCGGGTAACTGCGCCGCAAAATGCAACTGCACGAGTAAGGGATCTCGCACGGTTGGCAAGGGCTGAGGACATTGCAGCCATCGGATTAATTCGGCTTGTCCTGCCTCAGTCACGCTGTAAACTTTGCGATTTGGGCGATCGCTCTGAATTTCTACAGTACAGGTAATCCAACCTTGCCCAACCAGTTTATCGAGGGTTCTGTAGATTTGTGCTTGGTCTGCGGGCCACAAGTGAGCAATACATCGATCGAAGCAGCTCGTTTTCAGGTCGTAACCCGTCCTCTCTTCTTGCTGAAGTAAACCCAGAATTGCGTGTGCCAGAGACATAGACGGTTTTCCGAAGAATAAAGTAGTGGAAGCTCTATTGGTCACTTACAATCTTATGTTAATATATGAGTAATCACATATAGGAGCAATCGAAGTAAATGAGACGAATGATGGTTTGCTCCGATGTTGGTTCTGATAAAGAACCTAACGGCTTGGTCTTGAGTTGAACTAGGCACCAGCTTCTTGCCGACTGGGGTTGATGACCCAATTTAGATAGACTTTCATACTCTGCAAGTGCTGGTTATCCGCATATTCTTCGCCAGGGTTCTTATTAAACTGATAACTAAGGCATCAAGGAGACAGTTGATGACGACTCAAATACGAACGATGCGAACGGTTGCAGGCATCATTAACAGTGTCGAAACGCTGGAGGGTGAAGGGATGCTTGTACGCCGCCCCTTTCCCAAAAGCACCTTTTCAGACTTCGACCCTTTCCTCCTCCTTGATGAATTAGGGCCGGTTGATTTTGAGCCGGGTCAAGCAAAAGGAGCGCCGGATCATCCCCATCGGGGCTTTGAGACGGTTTCCTATGTCCTTGAGGGGCGCTTGGAACACAAAGATTCACAGGGTCATGCAGGACAGTTGGGTGCTGGTGATGTGCAGTGGATGACAGCAGGAGCGGGTGTTGTCCATTCAGAAATGCCAGAGCGGGAATTTGCTCGGACTGGTGGACGGCTTCACGGACTGCAACTTTGGGTCAATCTGCCTCGGCGGGACAAGATGATGAAACCTCGTTATCAGGAAATCTCGGCGGAGCAAATTCCCACTGCTCAGACTGATGATGGCTTGGTAAGGGTAAAAGCGATCGCTGGAGAAGCGCTGGGAGTGAAGTCAGCGATCGCAACGCAGACTCCGATAATGTACCTGCACTTCACGCTCCAACCGGGCGCAACGGTGGTTCAGCCGGTGCCAAAAGAATACAATGCTTTTACATATCTGCTAGATGGAGAAGGTTTGTTTGGTGCAGACAAGGAACGTGCAGGAGATGGGCAGATGGTGTTGTTTGCACAAGATGGTGGGGAAGTAGCGATCGCCAATCCATCAGATGCGCGATCGCCATTGGACGTGTTGCTCATTGCTGGCGTACCGCTAAACGAGCCAGTTGTCCGCTACGGGCCATTCGTAATGAATACCGAAGCAGAAATTGTTCAAGCAATTGAAGATTATCGTAACGGGAGGATGGGTTCCATTGACTTCTAACACACTGCTACAACGAATACATCAACATCAATATCTGCGCGATCTGCGGAACAAATTGTTGCACCTCCACCGGGTGTTGCTTGACACAGAACGCATCACTTACGAACAGGTGCGCGGACGGGTATCCAACACAGAACTCCTGAAACTCGTGATTGAGCACGAACAATTTGCGTGGCTGCATCGCCTTTCTGAGCTGGTTGTGCAAATTGATGAAATGCTCTCTAGCGATGAACCTGTATCGCTGGATGATATCCAAAATCTGATTACCAATGCCCGCACGCTGCTGACGCCGTCAGAGCTAGGCAATGAATTTGCCCGGAAATACTACAATGCTTTCCAACGCGAACCGGGCGTTGTGTTGGCACACGCATCGGTATCAGAGCTGCTTGCATCTGCTAAATAAGGACAAGTGAAGGAAAAGCACCGCAATTTACCTTGCGGTGCTTTTCTATGGGTACGGAAATCTTTGAGAGTCCTTTAGTGCAAGCAACGATCTAGGCTTCATCTAAGAAGAGTGCGATCGCGCTTAGCAGCTTTCGGCATCTCTTCAGACAGGCGCTGGGCTTTGCCCAATCACACTTACCGTTACAGAACAGAAAATACAGAACCGAAAATCTGCTTTCGCTGAATCGCTGCTTCAGGTTTCCAGCGTTTTACATTTGCTAAATGCAGCCGAGCAAGTTAGTCTAGCAAGAGTAGAATAAAACTACATGAATTTATATTAAAAATATGAGGGACTAGTGCCTCGACTGCATTTGCAGTAATGTAGGCTCTCTCAGTAATTATTGTTATAAAAACGCTCAGTAATCTTCTTAAATAAAGTTGAAGTTTATCCTATAACTTTTGCATAAACTCAATTTAACCTAAATCAAATCTATGACTTTGTTAGTATAAACGATATCTAGTATTTGTGTGGCTCTCGACTCAACAAATTGGGGATATGCCTAAAGGTACAGACAATTTATTAAAATAAACTTTATAGTTGTTAACAAGAGACAAAAAACTAGGTAAAAAACTTGGCTAATATCGTTGATACCGCCGTTCAGGCTGGTTCATTTAACACCCTAGTTGCTGCCGTCAAAGCTGCTGGTTTGGTTGATACACTACAAGGCGCTGGTCCCTTCACTGTGTTTGCGCCTACTGATGAAGCTTTCGCTAAACTTCCCGCAGGTACAGTAGATTCTTTGCTTCAAGATATTCCGAAGCTTAAGCAAATCCTGACCTATCATGTCGTTTCCGGCAAAGTGATGGCAGCTGACGTAGTTAAGCTGAAGTCAGCTACTACAGTTCAGGGTTCAGATGTGAAAATTGATGCTTCCAATGGTGGCGTCAAAGTGAATGATGCAACAGTTGCAACAGCGGATGTTGCTGCTGATAATGGTGTCATCCACGTCATTGACACAGTATTGCTTCCTGCGTAAGTAACGCAAGAAATAGTGAATACTCTGTGTGGGGCAGCGATTATTTATAATCGCTGCCCCACAACTATTTAAATGTGTTTTCCCTATGGGAAAGTTGCGAGTACATTTCTCAAGCGATCTTAGGGTTAATATGCGATCGCGTTGCCCTGACTTGTCAATTCGCATAGCTTACTATAAGCTAGCCGTTCAGCTTATCACCCATGACGATATAGGTAGTGTTAAGGAAATAAACTTAGACGAATCCATAGCTGCCGCGCCGTTACTTGTGCTTGACTATTTATTTCTAAACAAGCAATTGTTACTCTTGCAATGGGCGTTTTTCCCACAAGCGTTCCAGAATCGCTGTCTACTTGGAAATGGTCGTCCCATTGGTCTTGCCTTGGGTTAAACAGACGAACTTCCGTACCGGATTCAGGATCGATTCCACTGATGCGAGTTCCTTTCCGAAGATTGCAGGAGCGACAAGCGAGAGCTAAATTGAATTCAGCATCAGCGCCGCCTCGGTAAAGAGGGACAATATGTTCGACTTCAAACGGGAAGTTGAAAACTAGCTCTGGAGCATAACAATATTCACATCGATGAGCAGCGTGATCAGCGACTAGAGTATAGAAAGGGTTTATTGACTCAGTTGTTGCACCAAAGCTGCTGTTCGGGCTGTGGCTGCTTTTAATTCAGCTTCAACAAGTTTATCTAGCTCTGCTTGTTGTTCTGGAGGTAGCACCTGTCCTTCATCGCGTGCTGTTCGCCACAAACTCATCAACTCTGATAAACGCTGTTGCTCCCCAGCACTAAAAAACCAGTCAGGACGAAAACTCTGGATAAGCAGTAACGTACCCGATTCGCTACCTTCTAACTGAGCAGTTAACGCATCGAGCGCTTCACCTGCGGTTTTACCTGTTGATTGCTTATCACCTGCGTTCGCGGAGCGTGCGCCAAGCGCAATCGCTCGATAAAGCCTCTCGCCATTGGCATCAGATACTGGCAAGATAGCGACTGTAGTCATGTCTTTACCTGAGAGCCTTTTGTCCAATTATAGTTGGAGCAAGATTACCGCAACTGCCTAAACTCAAACTATAACGACAGGCGATCGCGCTTCTACGTGCAGCCAAAATTTAGCAAAGATGCGATCGCGTACAGCCCTTTGGGCATGAAAACAGCGAAGCGAGGCGTTAGCCTCGCGCTGAAAGAGTCAGTTCGCGCAAGTTTGTTCGAGGATGCGATCGCGTTTATCGGATCGCTGCCATTCAGCACCTAGCCGATCGTCATGGCTTTGACTGGCGTTGGACAATAGCGGTGACGATGCCGATGCCGAATGCTCCGAGGATCGCAAAGCCTAAGAGTAACTGACTGCCTTCAAAGATTCCAGCGCCAGCAGCGACCCAAAGCGGTTTGGCAATCAGAATGCTGACGATAAGGGCTAAGAAATAGCTTTGCCAACGCATTGTAGTCATTCCGGCAGCATAAGCGACAAAATCAAACAGTCCGGTCATCAAAAGACCCGTCATCAGGAAAAAGTTGCCTTCTAAATGTTGTTGAGCGAGGCGATCGACTTTTTCCATAAATTGCTGACCGACAAATCGCTCTACTAAACCTCGTCCGTAACGACGAGCAATATAGAAATTGAACGTACAGGAGGCTAAATCTGCCAACGCAACGACTAGCAATCCTTGAGTGAACCCAAAAAGACCTCCTGCTAAAATCGCGTAAGCAGTACCTGGAAGCACTGGCACGATGATACTGGTAAAGCGCAGCCCAAACACAATCGCGGGTGCCCAGATGCCAAACTGCTCCACCTGTTCTCGAACTTGCTCAATCCCATATTTGTTGAGCAGCCAGATTGCTAAAGTAATGAGAACTCCAATCGCAAACCAGCGCAGAATTTTTATCCAGTTGTATTTCATGCGGCTCAACTACTCGAAACCTATTTGGTATGGTTGCATGAAATTGATGGCACCGTGATGGAGCGATCGCGTTGCGCTGACAAGTCAGTTCGCGCAAGTTTATTTGTAGGTTGCGATCGCAAGTGCGGGTGATGAATGCGATCGCTGTTGAAGGGAACTGAGAAGTCATGCTGAGTGTCATACAGGTTAAAGCATGGCACGCTCCAATCTTTTTTCTTTTATTAATAGAAACCGACCATGAAGACTCTGCTACTCGCCTGTGTATTCGCTTCTCTTTTGGCGTCTAATCCCTTGAATGTGTCCTCAACGAACACGCCTTCTCAAGCAGACTGGTTTCGTTTCATTGCTCAACCACGTACGTCAGGGCAAGCGTTAGAACGTCCTTTGGTGAGTGCAAAAGGTGGCGCGGGAAGTATTGTAATTCGTGCAGACCTATCTGCATCAGATCCTTGCCAAAAGCTCAGCGGTGCGGCGGAACGCAAAGGCAAGAAAGTAACAGTGCGTGTTACTATCCGTCAACCTGAGGGTGGATGTATCGCTACAATCGGCAATTTTCGCTATGAAGCTACTCTTAACAAGCTTACCCCTGGCAAGTACCAGGTTGAAGTAATCCACGATTATGTGAATAATGGTTGGCCAAGTGGAACAGTATTCAAGCGTAAGGTGAGCGTAAGATAAGACAGGAAATCTTCTACCAAGAGCGATCGCGTTGCGCTGACAAGTCAGTTCGCGCAAGTTTGTTTGAGGTTGCGATCGCAAGTGCGGGTGATGAATGCGATCGCTGTTGAAGGGAACTGAGAAGTGATGCTGAGTGTCATACAGGTTAAAGCATCGCACGCTCCCATCTTTTTCCTTTTATTAATAGCAACCGACCATGAAGACTCTGCTACTCGCCAGTGTATTCGCTTCTTTTTTGGCGTCCAATCCCTTAAATGTGTCCTCAACGAACACCCCTTCTCAAGCTGACTGGTTTCGTTTCATTGCTCAACCACGTACGTCAGGGCAAGCGTTAGAACGTCCTTTGGTGAGTGCAAAAGGTGGCGCGGGAAGTATTGTAATTCGTGCAGACCTATCTGCATCAGATCCTTGCCAGAAGCTCAGCGGTGCGGCGGAACGCAAAGGCAAGAAAGTAACAGTGCGCGTTACCATCCGTCCACCTGAGACTGGTGGATGTATCCTCATGGTCGGCAATTTCCGCTATGAAGCGAATCTTAACAAGCTTACCCCTGGCAAGTACCAAGTTGAAGTAATCCACGAATACCCGAATAGTGGTTGGTTAAGTGAGACGGTATTCAAGCGTCAGGTGAGCGTAAGATAAGACAGGAAATCTTCTACCAAGAGCGATCGCGCAAGTTTGTGCGAGGATGCGATCGCACTGATTTCTGCTTGCAACTAAAATTTAGCAAGGATGAGATCGCGTTGCGCTGACAAGTCAGTTCGCGTAGCGTACCATAAGCTAGTCATGCGGCTTGTGACCGATTAAGTCATGCCTCAACGAGATGCGATCCATAACATCATCAGGCAAGCTCTCATCAAAGAGGGTTGGGAAATTACGGACGATCCCTATGTCATATCCTATGGTGAGCGATTTCTGTTTATCGACTTAGCAGCAAGTTTAGATGCCGTAAGCGGTATTGCAGGGCGATTTATTGGTGCGAAACGCGGTAGTAGTCGAATTGCAGTTGAGATTAAGGAATTTCGAGGCAACTCAGCAATTGCTGATTTGGAGCAAGCGATTGGTCAATATGTTCTTTATCGACTTCTACTTGAACAGGTCGATCCAGATCGTGAATTGTATCTCGCTATTGCAGACACAACTTTTGACGGGATTTTCAGCGAAGCGATTGGTGAGTTGGTGAGGCGTGAGTTACCGATGAAATTGCTTATTGTAGATGTAGCGGCGCAAGAGGTGAAGCAATGGATACCACCACTCAAGAACGGGACATTGTAAAGCAAGTAATTCAACGATACGCCCAGTTCAAACCTTCTCACGGCGATATTCGGCTCGACACGGTATTTGACGACACGCAAAACCGCTATGCACTGATGCAAGTGGGTTGGGATAGAGGACGAAGAGTTAGGGGAAATTTGATTTATGTGACTCTGCGTGAGGGTAAGGTTTGGGTGGAGTATGACGGGATGGAACAGGGAATCACCAAAGACTTAATCGCCGCAGGCATTCCAAGAGAGCGACTTGTTCTAGCATTTCTCTCTGAAGAGCAAACCGCTGCAACGGCTTAAACTCAAAGTATGACGAGCTTGTGATCGCGCTTCTACGTGTAGCCAAAATTTTGCAAGGATGCGATCGCACTGATTCAAAACTTGAGTGAAAAATGCAATACATTAAAGCCTTTATCCCTCCAAAGCGCTATTTTCTTAGAGTCGTCTGTCCAAATCTCTAGATTTGTTAGTTCTTTAAGAGGGCTGATATCTTGTACCTGGTTTCGCTCAAAAATAATCTTTGTAACTGAGTCACGGCAGTCACTCCTCTATGAAAATCCTTAGATTTGTTAATTCTTTAAGAGGAGTGATATCTTGTACCTGAGTTTCGCTCAAATACAATTCTTGTAACTGAGCCAGCCTAGTCAAAGCAGTGATATCTTGTACCTGGGTTTCCATCAAATCCAATGTTTGTAACTGAGCCAGCGCACTCAAAGCAGTGATATCTTGTACCTGAGTTTCGCTCAAATATAATCTTTGTAACTGAGTCAGCGCACTCAAAGCAGTAATATCTTGTACCTGAGTTTCCATCAAATCCAATGTTTGTAACTGAGTAAGCGCACTCAAAGCAGTGATATCTTGTACCTGAGTTCTGCTCAAAGACAAGTCTTGTAATTGAGTCAGCGCACTCAAAGCAGTGATATCTTGTACCTGAGTTTCCATCAAATCCAATGTTTGTAACTGAGTCAGCGCACTCAAAGCAGTGATATCTTGTACCTGGGTTCCGCTCAAATATAATCTTTGTAACTGAGTCAGCCCACTCAAAACAGTGATATCTTGTACCTGAGTTTGGGTCAAAAACAATGTTTGTAGCTGAGTCAGGGCACTCAAAGCAGTAATATTTTGTACCTGAGTTTGGCTCAAAAACAATTTTTGTAACTGAGTCAGCGCACTCAAAGCAGTAATATTTTGTACCTGGGTTCCGCTCAAAGACAATGTTTCTAACTGAGTCAGCGCAGTCAGAGGAGTGATATCTTGTACCTGGGTTCCACTCAAAGACAATTTTTGTAACTGAGTCAGCGCAGTCAGAAGAGTGATATCTTGTACCTGGGTTCCACTCACAGACAATGTTTGTAACTGAGTCAGCGCAGTCACAGGAGTGATATCTTGTATCTGAGTTTCGCTCAAATCCAATTCTTGTAACTGAGTCAGTGCAGTCAAAGGAGTGATATCTTGTACCTGAGTTTCGCTCAAATCCAATTCCTGTAACTGAGTCAGCGCAGTCAGAGGAGTGATATCTTGTACCTGGGTTCCGCTCAAATTCAATGTTTTTAGACGTGATAGAACATCACGAACGTAGGCATCGCGGTCAAAGTAGTCCCAGCCTCCTCCCAATAGGCGACCGACCCAAGATTCATCCTTCTGTGAATCAAACTTTGCCTCTGCATAGGCTACTAGCTTTTGCATAGCGGTACTGCTCCCAATGCGGGTCAGTGCTGCAATACAATTGCAGGCTTCTTCAGCAGAAAATTGCGGCTCGTACTCTAACAAAGGAACAATCGCATCCCCTGCTCTGGCAACCATTGCAATCTCATCCTCATCTTCTGGCGGCAACAATACCTTTGCATTGTCCAGTACCTCCTGCCGGATATTATGATCGACTTCTACAACAGTTTCCAGGCAGGCAACGGCTAGCAAATGCAGATAGTGTTTTTTGTCTGGATCTGCATTACCTTTCTCGATTAATGCTTTAAGCAATTTCTCTTTCTCTTTAGGACGACCCAACCCCGCCGCCGCGATAATGGCTTCACGCCACTGGTCATCCGTCGCCCGCTGCAATAGCAAATCAAGACTATCGTCTTCCAGTGCTGCCTTCGCTGCCAGATACTCTTGGAACGTGCGATGAGCAAAATCAATTTGTCCCATTACGGGTTCTCGTAACAGCCCCGATCGATCGACAAACAGAGATCGGATTTGCTCTCCGGTCACGGCTTGTGGCAGACTCATCAGTTTCAAACGTCGATCAAAATGAGCATCCACTCGGTCTATTTCAATATCAGAGCGATTGTTTTCCATAAACCAGAAGGCAAGGCTTTGAATAAATGCCATCTTCTGGTCTTCATTCAACCCAGTTGGGTAAGTTTCATCCAAGGGGATTTTGCGTCCCTCATCCCGACGGTTCAACAGCATATCAATACACTCTCGATAGAGCTGAAGCCTTGAGCTGGGAAGGGCTTCACGTCTTTCGTGATGCAACGCGCAAATCATCGCACACAGAAGCGGAGTAGATGCCAGTCGCCTCAATTCCGCACGCTGGCGCAACCGACGCTTCAAATTGTCAGCAATTTGCATTGGATCGTCTTGCTGAGTATTAGATGAACTGTTACTGTTAAGCGCACGATGCCAACGAGTCACAAACTCTTCAACATTTTTGGAACTCATCGGTTCCAGCGTAAGATTCTTAAAATTTTCATTCTTGACCCAATCTTCCCATTCTTGCCATTCCTCACCCTGTAAACTCTTTAGACCTGAAGGACGAGAGGTCACGATATACGTTGCATCAGAAAAATCTCTTACCAAATCTTGGAGAGCTTCAAAAAAAGCTTGCCGTTGCTGGCTGGGCAACTCATCCACACCGTCAATTAAAACTAATGCGTGTCCGCGATCGAGATATTTATGTGCCCAGCCTTGGGGCATGGTTGCTGCAAAATTACGAGCAATCAGTTTAGGGAACTCTTCCGGTGTGGGAAACCCTTCGTCAACCAAACTTCGCAGCCGAATGAAAAAAGGAATCTTGTAATTCCAATGTTGCAACTTTTCAGGGAAATTTCGACTGGCGGCACGTACCGCAAGCCACTGAAGCAACGTACTTTTTCCCGCACCCGCACCTCCCCGGATCACCAGCCTGCGACAATTGCAAATCACCTCATCAACTCGGCGCGATCGATTTACTGCTTCCCGTCCCACCCCTATATCATCAATCAACGTCACAGGGGAACAGTCTGGTTCATCGTCTCCACTCACAGATAGCGTAATATATGCCATGCTAAGACTCTGCTTATGCGTCAACTTGTCCATGCGCGGCAGCCCAAACACCTCAAGGCGATCGAGTTCACTGATAACCGTTTTGCAATAACGCTCCACAAACTCGTCTGCGGCTTGTAACGCTTGTTCCCGCTGAGTTTTCAAATCATTCAAAACCTCGTCAAGCCGCTGTAGAGTTGTGGCAGCAAAGCTGAGTGAGAACTTTTCTAATTTAGGTGCAGCTTCAATCAAACTTTGGCTTGCGACTAATAGGGCTTGCTCATACAAAGCCTTCTCATCCCTAGAAAAATCTCGGCTTATTTTGGGATTTGCTTTCAGCAGATGTTGATAAAGCTGCTGTGCATCCAAATTCATTCCTACAAGTGCATCAGGCGATAAACCACCCTTGAATAGAGTTTCAGCAACTCCTAGCAAAACTGCCTCTCGACTATTTGTTGGCAGATTCTTCGCTTCTTGCTCAAACAGAGGACGTATCTGGGTTTGGAGTTCGCCTGCTATCTGCCCTATCTTCTGCTCCAACTTGCGCCTATTTCCCAAATCAGAAATTCCATTGGCGGCAGCATCAAACCCTTGCTCTAATACTTTCTTTGTCAAAGTTGACTCAATACCAGCGGCATCTAGAAGTGTTTTTGCCACAGCAGGAACCAAAATTTTCAGTGCAACAAGGGAAAAAGACATAAAATTGCTGTCCACTCGATAAAAAACCAACCTTGCTTTTCTCTATCAACATAGCAACTGCCTCAGCAAGCGATCGCACACTCTGGATGTAGAGGATGAACAGTGAGAGCGATCGCTCAAGATTGAAACTGGGACAATAACCAAACATTCAGTTTGTCATAATTTATTTACCGACTTAGCCAAAAGGTCTATCCCAATAGTTTAATTTGCGAACCTACAAACAATGATTATGCAAGCTGAAGATAAAAAAATTTACACAGATGAAGAATATCTTGAGTTTGAGGTTAACTCAGAAGAACGGCATGAATATATCAATGGGGAAATTGCCCTGATGACTGGCGGAACCCCTAATCACAACAAAATTGCTGGCAACTTCTATGCTGCGTTAAATTTTGCGCTCAAGCGCCAGCCCTATGACGTTTTCTTTACAGACCAACGGCTCTGGATTCCTAGAAAACGCATCTATACTTATCCTGATGTCATGGTAGTTCAGGGTGAGTTGCAATTACAAGAAGGACGGCGAGACACCATTACTAACCCCTTAATGATTGCTGAAGTGTTGTCAACATCCACTAGAAGCTATGACAAAGACGCAAAATTTACCGCCTATCGTACCATTCCCAGTTTTCAAGAATATATCTTAATTGACCAATACACGATGCACATTGAGCAATACTTCAAAACCGAGCAAAAACGCTGGACATTTACTGAGTATGACGATGCCAATGAAATAGTATCTCTAAACTCCCTTTCTTTTCAAATATCGCTGGCAGATATATATGACAAAATTGAGTTTGAGTCAGTAGAAGTAAGCCCCTGAAGATATTATTGCCGAATCGCTTAGGAAGTAGAAACAAACCAGTCGAGAAGTTTTCGAGCAATGCTTAGTTTAGGAGGAATCAGCGGTAGATTGTCTTTACTAAACCAAGCAGCATCCTCCAATTCTTGCGGATCGATGACGATATCGCCACCGGAATAGATAGCTGTGAATCCAATCATTAGCGAGTTCGGAAAAGGCCAAGGTTGCGAACCAAAATAGCGAATATCCTTAACTTCAATCCCAACTTCCTCTCGGACTTCGCGCACGATTGTTTCTTCGAGTGATTCTCCCGATTCGACAAATCCAGCAATCAAACCGTACATTCCGGCGGGAAACCGAGAAGCGCGAGCTAACAATATCTCTTCACCACGCGAGATGAGTACAATCACCGCAGGCGAGAGGCGAGGATAATTGACTAATCCACACTTAGGACAACGCTTGGCACGTTCGTTGGGTAATTGGGTTGTGGGAGCCGCACACTGTCCGCAATACTGATGGGTGCGATCCCATTCCATAATCTGAATCGCACGACTGCTGAGCGCATACAAGTCTTCATCTAAAGTGCCGTACAATTCGCGCAGTCCTTGCAAAGTCACCCCATCAGCTATCACCGCATCTTTCGACAGTTCCGCCGAGTAACAAGGTTTATCGTCTAGCGTGCCGAGAAATTGCGATCGCACGGGCACCAAGCCAATCTCTGCCAAACTGATGAGGGTGGGAATTGTGCTGAGTGTCCCTTCCCGTCGAACCAACAGCTGATTCCCGACAAAGGCGAACCACCACGCAGGTTCAGATTGTACTGGAGGTGGAGCAATGCCAGGGATGAAAGTTCGATACATATCCGAGTAGAGTGCGATCGCGTAGCCTGCCGGAGGCAGTCGCCTTCATCGTATCATTGCGATCGCCTACAGCATCATACAAAAAGCCGCCCGATCGGGGCGGGACTTTATACCCAGTTTTCGATAATACGATGTGTAATTCGTAGCCGTGCGGGGCAAGTTTTAGCCAAAAAACGCTAAAAAGCCCAAGGGCGTCTTTCCGTGTTTCGACTCCAAGGGCTTTTCGCTATAACTTTCACTCCTCACACTTACATCATGTTGCTAAAGACATAATTTTGCTATACACCTTCTGACATATATTGAAGTGGATCGGCGATCGCTCTTACTCAAGAATCAGGTTCAAACCGACTCACAGCCTTGTAATATCTGGGTTTGAGTTTCTGGATCGACTTGCTGCCAAGCACGGTTAACCGCACCCAGAACAGCGAGTAACGATGCCGTGACGATATTGGAGTGGATGCCAACGCCATAGAAAGAACCTGGGAAGCGATCGCCAGCCACCTCAACATAAGCGATCGCAGACGCATTGCTACCCTGGCTGAGTGAGTGTTCGTCATAACGATCGATGCGAATGCCAAGATTTAGCGCCTTTAGGAATGCATCAATAGGGCCGTTGCCTTTTCCGGTTAGAGCGATGCGTTTCCCGTTCATCTCTAGCGATACTGCGATCGCTTGTTCATCGCCGTCTGTTTCCGACAAGTGGTGAGAGAGGTACTTGAACGGCGATACTGCTTGCAAATACTCTTGCTCGAATAGTTGCCACAGATCCGTTGCAGACATTTCCTGCCCGGAAGCATCCATTGCCCTTTGCACCACTTGGCTAAACTCGATTTGCAACCTGCGGGGCAATACCAGGCTGTAATCCCGTTCCAGCAAGAAGGTAATGCCACCCTTACCCGATTGGCTATTCACGCGAATCACAGATTCGTAGCTGCGTCCCACATCGGTTGGATCGAGTGGCAGATACGGAACTTCCCAAAGTGCATCCGATTTCTGTACCGCCAAGCCTTTCTTGATCGCATCTTGGTGGGAACCAGAAAAGGCAGTAAATACCAAATCCCCAACATACGGATGGCGGGGATGAATTGGCAATTGCGTGCAATCTTCCACCGTTCTCGCCACCATGTTGATATCAGAAAAATCCAAACCGGGATGGATGCCTTGGGTGTAGAGGTTCAGCGCCAGCGTCACCAGATCCACATTTCCAGTGCGTTCGCCATTGCCAAACAGACAGCCTTCAACTCGATCCGCACCTGCCATCTGCGCCAGTTCTGCTGCTGCAACGCCGCACCCGCGATCGTTATGGGGATGGACGCACAAAATTACGCTATCCCGTCGCGCCAAGTTACGATGCATCCACTCGACTTGATCTGCGAATACATTAGGCGTTGCAACTTCAACAGTTGCAGGCAAATTGATAATGGCTTTGTGCTGCGGTGTGGGTTGCCAAACATCCAGAACGGCATCGCAAATATCTTTAGCAAAATCCAGTTCCGTTGCGGTAAAGGTTTCCGGCGAATATTGGAAATACCAATCAGTCTCCGGTTGCGCTGCGGCAAGTTCGTTCATCAGTTGCGCTGCGGATGTTGCCATCTCGATAGTACTCGCGCGATCGAGATTAAAGACGGTGCGGCGGAAGACTGGAGAGGTGGCGTTGTAAAGATGCACGATCGCTCGTTTTGCACCTTGCAATGCTTCAAAGGTACGACGAATTAGATGTTCGCGGGCAGGGGTTAAAACCTGGATTGTGACGTTATCGGGTATTAATTGCTGCTCGATCAGGCGGCGGACGAAATCAAAGTCAGTTTGTGAAGCGGAGGGAAATGCAACTTCGATTTCTTGAAACCCAATCTCGACTAAAAGCTTGAACAGACGTAACTTGCGTTCAACGTGCATCGGCTCGATTAGTGCCTGATTGCCATCGCGCAAATCGGTACTCAGCCAGATGGGAGGATTGGTAATGGTTTTCGCGGGCCAGGTGCGGTCGGGTAAGTTAATTGGGGCAAATGAACGATATTTGGTTCCGGGATGCTTCAACACGATCGATGTTTCCTATATTTTTGGGGTTTGTGAGATGCTGTGGCGATCGCAATCGAATTAAACCAAGAGTTGCCAGGTTGCGACGCAGACCAATCCTGACAACCCATCAACAGTCGCAGTAACATCTCAAGTGCTGTATGAACTCGCATAAAAATCTCCAAAAAAATTGGTGAATGAATGGCAATGCCGCACTTGCCCGCGTAGGCAAGGAGGTTTAGGCTTGGAATGGAAAAACTTGGTTTAAGTGGTAAAAAATTATTTGCGCCCAAGGCGCAGCAGCAGCCCTAGCCCTAGTAGTTGGCTAGTGGAGTGGTGTAGAGATTGCTGCCGTGGAAGCATGAGATTGAGACAATAAACTATGGATATATTAGCCCTAGACCTTACAGGGGTCAATATTCAGATGGACATACTTTGGTAACATAACGCCAATCAACTTGCGATCGCACGGGCACCAACTCGATATCACCCGCTGTTAACTTCAAATTTAATTTGGGAACTATAAAGGTAGCAGCCTTCCTAGAAGTTTGCTGCTCTTATGGTCTGTGCGCGGAGACAGGAAATGCAGCCGATGTCGATAACGCAGAAATTCCCGGTTAAACTCGATCGCACTTTTTTGACAGCAGCGCTGGTAATTCCGATTGTTCACCTCTATTTAGGATACGTAGGATTATCCACGACCTTTGTAAATGGTGCCTCCGTATTTTGGCCTTCACTCGGTGTCTTTTTGGCAGCGATGCTGCTACTAGGCTATCGCGTCTGGCCTATTTTATTTGTGAGTGATTTCATTGTTAGTCATATTCTTTTTTTCCCAAACAATCTTTTAATCAGTCTGATTATTCCCGCTGTCAACCTGCTCACTCCATTCAGCGGGACTTTTTTAATTAATCGTTATATCAAACGCCACAATTTTTTAGAGCGATCGCAAGATGTTTTTAAATTTATCATCCTGACCATCCCCACCCCCCTGATTAGTTCCCTCTTGGCTGCCGTCACGCTTTGCACCAGTGGGATTGCGCCCTGGACAGCATTTGCCGAAGTGTGTCGAACCTGGTTGGCATCAGACACCACGGGAATTTTGGTTGTCACACCTCTATTACTAGCATGGTTGCAAAAATCTGAACGTTTCAGAAAATTTGACAAGCAACAAATTCTCGAATTTGTATTTGTATTGGTCTGGGTAATCGCGCTCGATCATATTGCCTTTTCGGGAGGATACCCAATCGAATACATGGTAATCCCCCCCCTGATTTGGGCGGCATTTCGGTTTGAAGCGCGGGTATCAACGCTACTCGTGCTAATTGTGTCAGCGATCGCAGTTTTTGGAACCGTTCGCGGCTTCGGCTCGTTCGCCAAACAAGCCACTCCCAACGAATCGCTGATCCTGCTGCAATCGTTTATTTGTGTCATTGCTATCACCACATTTGTCATCTCTGCGGTGACGAATGAAAACCGCAAGGCAGAAAGAAAACTTCGGCAAGCGAATGATGAATTAGAGCAACGAGTTGAAGAACGGACGACTGAACTCAATGAGGCGAAGAATTCTGCCGAAGTTGCCAACCAAGCGAAAAGTGAATTTCTTGCCAACATGAGCCACGAACTACGCACCCCCCTCAACGGTGTTCTGGGGTATGCTCAAGTTCTTTCTGCTGCCCCCAATCTTACCGAACAGCAACAACACGGCATCGACATTATCTATAATTGCGGCTCTCATTTGCTAACGCTGATCGAAGACGTACTCGATCTCTCCAAAATCGAAGCGCGTAAGATGGAACTGCATTTGAGCGATTTACATCTACCTGGCTTCCTGCAAGGAGTCGAGGAAATTTGCCGCATTCGCGCCGAGCAAAAAGGCATTCAGTTCATTTATCAGCCACCCGATAATTTGCCCATAGCGATCGCAACTGACGAGAAACGCTTGCGGCAAGTGTTGCTGAACCTCTTGGGCAATGCGATTAAATTCACCGATGCCGGTAGCGTGACATTCCGAGTGGAGGTGACTGAAAATCCGCAGCAACCAGCGTTCGCGAAGCTTCGCTTTGCGGTTGAAGACACGGGTATTGGGATGTTACCCGAACAACTAGAGCAAATTTTTCTCCCCTTCGAGCAGGTTGGCGATATCAAGCGACAAGCGGAGGGGACTGGATTGGGACTTGCGATCGCCAAAAAAATTGTCGAACTCATGGGAGGGGACATCTACGTTAAGAGCTTACCGAAGGTCGGTAGTACCTTTGAGTTTGAGATCGAGTGTGCTTTCTCGACGAACTCAATAGTAAGCAACATTTCCAGGGGGCGAATTTCTGGTTATTCGGGCGATCGCAAAAGCATTTTGATTGTGGACGATCGATGGGAAAATCGCTCGGTCATGGTTAACTTGCTGCAACCGTTGGGATTCACCGTCATTGAAGCCAGCAACGGACGGGAAGGGTTGGAGAAGGCGCATCAAGTTCAACCAGATTTAATCATTACTGACCTAATCATGCCTACCCTGAATGGTTGGGATTTGCTCGCGCTGCTGCGCCAGTCAGAAACGTTAAAAGATTTGCCAGTCCTTGTGTCATCGGCAAGCGTGTATGATGCCGATCGCCGTAAAAGCCTTGCCGCAGGCGGCAACGATTTTCTGGCTAAACCCGTGCAAGTCGAGGAACTATATCGACTCTTGGCAAAACATCTGCACCTGGACTGGATCTATGCCGATGCAAAACCTGTTGAACGTGCGATCGCAACGCCCTTCGCAAACGCAACCCCAACCGAACTCGCTGTGCCACCCCTATCTGAACTGTCGAGCCTACTGGAATATGCCAAGCGAGGACAAATCAAAGGCATCCAACAAGAACTGGAAAGACTTGCCCAACTAGATGAAAGTTATCAGCCGTTTGCCAACAAATTAAGTTTGTTAGTGAAAGAATTTAATATTCACAAAATTCGCAAATTTCTTCTAGAAACTGTAGGTTAATTGCCCCGTATTTCATCTTCATGAATAAACCAATAGTCAAAAAAGGAGCAGTTATAAAATGTTATTTAATTCCGATCGCGAAATCGTTTTAGTGGTTGATGATAATCCAACTAATCTAGAATTATTATATAACGCCTTGGGTTCATCTGGCTATGAAGTTTTGGTAGAAATGGATGGTTTTAGTGGAATTGAGCAAGCTAAGAACTATCCGCCAGACTTGATTTTGCTAGATGTCCAGATGCCAGGAATTGATGGGTTTGAAACCTGCCGTAAATTGCAGCTCGATCCGTCTACAAAAAACATTCCAGTAATTTTTATGACGGCGCTGACAGATACCACAGACAAAGTGAAGGGATTACATTTAGGAGCAGTAGATTATATTACAAAACCCTTCCGTCATGAAGAAGCACTTGCTCGGATTCAAACCCATTTAAAAATTCGCCGTTTGAGCTTAGAACTTGAACAACAAAAGCAAGAACTTGAGGAAATTGTTCAAAAACGCACAGCCGAACTAACCTGCACGTTACAAGAACTAAAAAAAACGCAATTGCAGTTAATTCAGAATGAAAAGCTGTCTACAATTGGTCAGTTAGTTTCTGGTATTGCTCATGAGATTAATAATCCAGTTGGTTGTATTTCTGGCAATTTAGAGCAAGCGAGTCTTGCTGTTAAAGATGCGGTTGATTATATACGTCTTTATCAAGCCAAGTTTCCAAATCCTGGCATAGAAATTGAACAAAAAGCGGAAGAGATTGATCTTGAATATCTTCTAGAAGATTTACCAAAAATGTTCTTATCTATGCATACAGGAATCGATAGAATTCGCAACATTAGTACATCCCTTAGAACATTCTCCCGTGCTGATGTAGATTACAAGGTATCAGTTGACATCCATGAGGGACTTGAGAGTACCTTGATGATTTTGCAACATCGTTTGAAAGCTCAGAATTATCGTCCAGCAATTCAAATCATTAAAAATTATGGTGAAATTCCTAAAGTTGAGTGTTATTTAGGACAACTCAATCAGGTATTTATGAATATTTTGGCAAATGCAATCGACGCAGTGGAAGAAGCGAACTTGGGTCACACCTATGAAGCGATTAAAGAAAATCCCAACCATATTATTATTCAAACCGAAATGAAAGATGAACATCAGGTTGCAGTCCGAATTGCAGATAATGGCATGGGGATGACGAAAGATATCAAGCAACGCATTTTTGACCATCTATTCACGACTAAACCTGTTGGAAAAGGAACAGGTTTAGGATTAACGATTGCTCATCAAATTATTGTTGAAAAGCACGGAGGAACGCTCGAAGTCAATTCTGAATGGGGACGAGGCACAGAGTTTGTGGTAACGCTTCCGATTGTGTAATCTAGTCTTTAAAACTAGATTAGATGAATCAATCCCTCAATCAGCTCTAGTTTTGACTGTAAAATTATTAGTGAAACTGCTGCTGTAAGGTGGCAATAATTTTGAGAGCAGCTTGTAGTTCTTGGATAGCGATCGCCCGATCAACGATCGTGTTAACCAGTTGAGCTGTGGGTAACGGGAACATCCCCTAAATTGCAAATACACGCCCGTTGGTACAATCCTATTCTTTACCAGTGGCAAGAGTGCGAAATGGATGCAACGCCTGCCAGTGGTAAAGGATTTAAAAAAGCGCAATTAGTAAGGCAATGGGTGCTGCAAGTAATATCCACATCGTCGGCTGCAAACCATACTGTTGAGCAACCAAACCCAGTGCAAACGGAGCTAACCCCCCCACAAAACCTGCCAGGTTGTTGAGCGTCATGACGGTTCCGCTCTGCCCCGGCATCGCTGTGTACAATTGCCCCTGGAGAATAGAGTACCATCCGGAATTAAGGAGGCCCAGAAAGCAAAGAATGACCAGCTTGAGATTGATATTGGGTACAAGCAAAAAAGCTGGATAAAGACACAAAACAAGGATAGCGCTAACCTTCAAATAAGCAAGTCCTTGCACTCGTTCGAGTAAGGGAATCAGGAGAAAATCTCCCAATAAGCCAAACCCCAACCAGGCTGTGAGAGCGAAACTCGCTTGTGTGTTGTTTACACCCACGACATCAACGAAATACAGTGCTAAAAAGCCACTCAAAACATCCAGCATTAAATCGGAAAATTGCAACAACGTTAACCAACGCAACACGTTACCTCGTTTTAAGCTTTGGATAGCATAACGGATGCCATCTTTGAAGCTGTGCGTGGGTTGATCAATATCAGAGGATGCCGTTGGAGTTGCGATTGGATACTGCCACAACATTCCTACAAGTAATCCCGTCAGTATCGCCAATAGTAAAAACACACTCCGCCAACTTTGATGGAATGCGATCGCACCCGCTAACGCTAACGGTCCCATCACATTCCCGATAGAACCCGCCAATGCCCACCGTGCCATGTTTTGTTCGTGGCGCGTCGGTTCCATGTCCATCAGTGTCGCCTGGGAAAGACTGACAAAGGCACCAGATGCCGGATAAAACAGCACAAAGGCGACTAATAACCACGAAAAGTTATCGCTAAGAGAGATGAGGAGTAATGCGATCGCAAACCCAACACCTCCCCCCAAAATCAATTGCCGTCGCTGACCAATATCTCCCCAGATTCCCAAAATTGGCTCTATCAGGCTGCTGACCGTGTTGGGTATCGTCAGCAACAGCCCCACTTGCACATAGGAAAGATGCAGATCATTCCGAATCAATGGATAAGCAGCACCCCGCACTCCATCCACCAGCTCGTCTAATAGCTCAATGACCAGGAAGATAATCGTTAATAGAATCACAGTCCTGGTTGTTTTGTTTTTACCATCCAATGACATCGTAAAATTCTCCCATCCTTAAAATTTGAACACCAGCGCAACATCTTCAAGGGCGTTGACGATCGGAGGGGGAATCCACGAACAAACTCTCCGCCTTAGTTGTAAGGCGAATCGCGCGTTGGATTGGGTTCTAGAAGCTTACCAGGGAGGAAAAATCATAAAGGCGAAGGGCAAGGAAAAGGCTTGCAAATACGTCTGTAGCCTATTGTAGGCATACCAGAAGAGATTGTCTTTTTTACGAGTTGAATAAGACTCAAAATTTGTAACAACACACATATACTGTCCAGGCGGTTGGAATGCTATATGGCCAGAATCTATACAACATCCCAATTTGGAGAATTAGACAGGAGCTGCCAAATCACGAGTTAGGTGTACTACAAGATAAATATATGGTATGTCTTCATATCGATCCCTAAATTGAGAGCATGACGACGTTCCTTACAGACTCAGCTGACATCGCCAGGATTCATTTCTCTTCAAAGCTGAATTTGAAGCAGCGTAGTGAATTGGGACAGTTTATGACTCCTGCTCCGGTTGCTCGTTTTATGGCGAGACAATTTAGCAGTCTATCCGGTCACGTCAACCTTCTAGATCCCGGAGCCGGAGTTGGGGCATTAACGGCTGCCTTTGTAGAGCGATTATTAGCAAATCCTAACAAGGTTGAGAGCTGCTTCATAACAGCATATGAAGTTGAATCAACTTTTATATCATCTTTGAGAGAATGCCTCATACAGTGTTGTGTAGCTTTAGAAAGCAGAGGTATTCAAGCGAATTACTGTTTACATGAGGAAAGCTTTATCAAGTCCTTTACTGAAATAAATTTGCCGCTTTTTAGTAATTCCTCTATTCGTTTTACTCACGCGATTCTGAATCCGCCGTATAAGAAAATTAACAGGCAATCAATCGAAAATCAATTTCTTTCAGAATTTGGGATTGAAACTGTAAATCTATATAGTGCGTTTGTTTGGCTTACTGTATTACAGCTTGCTAAGGACGGAGAGATAGTTGCAATTACGCCTAGAAGTTTCTGTAATGGCGCTTATTATCGTCCTTTCCGTAAAGCTTTCCTTGAAAAACTTGAACTTAAAAAAGTTCATGTTTTTGAGAGCCGCTCGACCGCCTTTTGCGAAGATGGCGTATTGCAAGAAAATATTATCTTTCATGCTTTAAAGTCCGGCGAAAAGTCTAATTATATGGAAATAAGTAGTAGCTCTGGAACCAATGCAATTGACTTTTTAGAATCAAGAGTTATTCCTTATAGCCAAGTTGTTAAAACAAATGATTCAGAAAGCTTTATTCATATCGTCACAAACCCTCTTGAAGATGCTTTAAAAGTGCAAATGGATAAATTTTCATCTACTTTGGATGAAATTGGGTTAGAAGTTTCAACAGGCCCAGTTGTCGATTTTCGTCTCAAATCAGCTTTGAAAAATTACTTAGATGAGCAAAGCGTTCCACTACTTTACCCAGAAGCTATGAAAGCAGGGAAAGTTTTATTTCCACCCTACAATCCTCGCAAGTCGATCGCAATTGAACAAAACCAAGAAACAGAAAAATGGTTAGTTCAATCGGGTTGGTACGTTTTAACAAAGCGTTTTTCTGCTAAGGAAGAAAAGCGTCGTATTGTTGCTGCTGTGTGCCCTCCCGTAGATGCGCCAGCACTAGGCATAGAGAATCATCTTAATTATTACCATGCTAGAGGTAAGGGGATGAATCCCGACCTTGCACGAGGATTAGCTGCATTTCTCAATTCAACTTTATTTGACAGTTACTTCCGACAGTTTAGTGGACACACACAAGTCAATGCAACGGATTTGCGTAAAATTAAATACCCTTGTCAAGATGATCTAATACAACTAGGAAGACAAATTAGTGATTCTCATCTTGAGCAAAAGCAACTTGATACCGTTGTGCACAAAACTCTGTCAATTATGAGTGAAGCAATAAATGCAGTTCAGGCTGGCAAACGAATTGAGGAAGCACTTGCAATTCTCAAAGATATTTCTGCTCCTAGAGAGCAACAGAACGAACGATCAGCACTTTGCTTACTTGCATTAGCAGACATTCGACCTGAAACCTCTTGGAATCAAGCGACAACACCAAGACGCGGAATTACAGAAATGATGGATTGGTTTCGTGATTACTACGGAAAACAATACGCACCTAATACACGCGAAACAGTTCGACGGCAGACAATGCACCAGTTTGTGCAGATGGGGATAGTTGTTGAGAATCCAGATCGACCTGATCGACCAATTAACAGCCCCAAATGGTGTTATCAACTTCATCAACAAGCATTGTCACTTCTTAAAGCCTATGGCTCTGAGCAATGGGAAGAAGCCCGTCGAAATTATGCTGTTTCAGTCACAAATCTATTGCAGTCTAGGAAGCGAAATATCCCGACAATTCCCGTAAGTTTGCCTAATGGTCAAGCCATTCAGCTATCATCAGGTGGACAAAATATTTTGATAAAAGATATTTTGGAAAGCTTCTGTCCTAGATTTACACCTGGAGGTTTAGTTCTGTATGTTGGCGATGCCGGAAATAAGTTCATCATCAATGAAACTCAGAAATTCCGAGAAATAGGGATTGAATTAGATCCTCACGGTAAAATGCCAGACATTGTAGTTCACTATGAGCGGCAAGATTGGCTTGTATTGATAGAAGCTGTGATTAGTCATGGTCCAGTCAACTTGAAACGTCACAATGAATTAAAGCGGCTCTTTCAGTCGAGTCGTAAAGGATTGGTTTTTGTTACGGCTTTCCCAAGCCGTAAGGAAATGACTCGGTATCTTGCTGAGATTTCTTGGGAAACAGAAGTTTGGGTAGCAGATCAACCAGATCACATGATTCATTTCAACGGGGAGAGATTTCTTGGACCCTATGAAGATCCAGAGAATTGTTCTTAAATATCTGGCGCAGTACACCTAACACGACACAACAAGCGATCGCTTAAATCAGCACTTGACATTCTTGGATATTTTATTTAACCTTATCGTTAATTAACTAAATGGTTAAATACAAGTGTCTTCCGATCAACTGAGCGTCACCTTTGCCGCCCTTGCCGATCCCACCCGGCGTGCAATCCTGGCCCACCTTGCCAAGGGTGAGGCATCGGTCACGGAGTTAGCCAAACCCTTTGAGATGAGCCTTCCTGCCATATCCAAGCATCTCAAGGTGCTGGAGCGTGCCGGACTGATCGCGCGGGGTCGAGAGGCTCAATGGCGACCCTGCCAGATCAAAGCGGAACCACTCAAGGATGCAATGGATTGGATCGAGCAATATCGCCAATTTTGGGAAGAGAGACTTGATCGGCTGGATGATTACCTGCACGAGTTACAAACCCAGGAGAAACAAGATGGGCAATAAAAATGATTCCACCGATGCTCAAAGCGAGGGTCTACGACCGACCTCCGGTCAACGCGAGATCGTCATCACCCGTGTCTTCAACGCACCCCGTGAACTGGTGTTCAAGGCGTGGACTGACCCGAAACACGTAGCGCAGTGGTGGGGGCCGAAAGGTTTCACGACCAAGGTGACTGAGCTGGATCTGCGTCCAGGCGGTAAATCGCGCTATGTCATGATTGGCCCAGACGGCACAGAGTACCCAGGCAAAGGTGTCTTCCGCGAAGTTGTGCCTCTTGAACGGATTGTTACCACTGATGAATTTGATGAAGGCTTTGAAAAGGTCGCGAACGCCGATCTGCCAAAGGGAATGGTGATGACGGTGCTTTTCGAGGATTTGGACGGCAAGACCAAGCTCACACTCCGCATTGTGCATGAGTCTGCTGAAGACCGCCGGAAGCATGAGGAGATGGGGGTTATTGGCGGGTGGAACTCCAGCTTTGACTGCCTTGATGAGTTCTTGGCGAAAGCTTGAGTCTCCCTTGCCACGCATGAGACGGTCAACTGGTGGTCTTTTGTGAAACGACTCAAGGGGAACATTAGTATCGTCTTGCCGATACTTCCATATATGCAATGAACTCTCAAAAGGAGAAAACATGGCTACTAAAATTTTCGTGAATCTGCCCGTAAAAGACCTGAATCAGTCTGTCGAGTTTTTTACGAAACTTGGCTTCAGTTTTAACGCTCAATTTACTGATGAAACGGCGACTTGCATGATTGTCAGCGATGACATCTTCGTGATGCTATTAACTCACGACAAATTTAAGACGTTTACTCCGAAAGAAATTTGTGATGCAACCAAAAGCACAGAAGTGCTGGTTTGCTTATCTTCTGACAGCCGAGAACAAGTCGATGAAATGGTTCGCAAGGCAGTCGCCGCTGGTGGATCAACCTACAAGGAAGCACAAGACCACGGTTTTATGTACGCACATGGGTTTCAAGATTTAGATAGCCACATTTGGGAACTTGTCTACATGGAACCTAGTGCAATAAATCAAGGTTGAAAATGGAATCAGAGGAATGCCATTCAAGGGTCGATCGTTGTGGTGGTGAAAGGAATTTCGGCTTGAGCGATCGCTAATGCTGATTGCAACGCCTGGAAGCGGTTTTCCAGTTGGTAAATTTGTGGCGATCGCATACCTAGAAATTTGCCCACCACTGCTCGATAATCCCCGAATTGTCATCAACTGTTCGGGGTGACAAGGATGTGCAAACCGTTGCTAATATCAACTCCGCTCAAGCTTCGGATTCCTTGAGAAGATTCATTAAGCTATCGATCAGGCGATCGCTCTCCATCGGCAGAATATCCTGACCGTGAAGCATTTTCTGTACCATCATGAAATGAACTAATGCACCTAAAAAAATGCGTGCGGTTGCTTCGGGATCGGCAATCTTTAAGTTTGGACTTGATGCCAGATACTGGCTTAATGTTTCAACGCCCGGTTTTACCAACGTGCGAACAAAGATTTGCGCCAGTTCGGGAAAGCGTCCAGACTCGCCAATAATTAGCCGCAACAGGGCAATTTCTTCGCTATCACAAATGATCTCATTCAATGCCTTCGTTAATAGCTGCCGCAACATGACCCGACCATCTCCTTCCGGCAGCAGGGAACGTTGGATGATGGAAAGCTTTCTGTAAGCAAACCGTTGGATGAGGGCGGTGAACAATCCTTCTTTATCTTGAAAGTAACTGTAAACCGTTGCTTTGGATACGCCAGCCGCCTTCGCCACCCGATCCATGCTGGTAGCGGCATAGCCATGCACCAAAAACTCTTGCATTGCGCCTGTCAATATCTGTTCGGCTTTCTCTCCCAACCCATCCTGCTTCGGTTCCGTCATCTTCGTCTGTCTCATTCATTCCCGATCTGATTGTCACAGTCATTCTAGGGGCATTCGCTTTGAGGAGTTCTAGAGAATTTTCAGGACTCCCTTGACGTTATTATACTAAACCGTTTAGTTTAGTTACAGAAAAACTAAACGGTTTAGTTTAGTTGCTTCCTAGAACTGGGGAATCTGACAGATGATGCAAGAAGTGGCAGCAGGTAATCCATCCTCGAAACGTCTTTCCCGACCACTGACTCTGCTGGCGATCGCTGCAACCTTGGCAACAGGCGGAGTGATGGCATATAGCGTTTCGCAAGGGCGTATCCAGCAATCCAGCCCGACCCCATCCACAGTTATCAGTACGCCCCAAATCCAGACGGTGACGGCGTTGGGACGGCTAGAGCCAGAGGGGGAAGCGATCGCGCTTTCTGCACCAACATCTGCTGAAGGAAATCGAGTGGATCAACTGTTAGTCAAGGAAGGCGATCGCGTTCGCAAAGGACAAGCAATTGCGATACTCAACAGTCGCGATCGCCTCCAGGCATCTGTGATGCAGGCACAAGAACAGGTTCGAGTTGCCCAAGCCAAACTGGAGCAGGTGCGTGCGGGAGCAAAGACGGGCGAAATCCAGGCGCAACGCTCCCAGATTGCCCAACTGGAAGCTGAACGGGTTGGGGACTTGAACGCGCAAGCTGCTACCGTTGCCCGTCTGGAAGCAGAAGTCCAAAATGCACAGGTGGAGTATCAGCGCTACGCATTGCTTTACCAGAACGGAGCGGTTTCGGCATCCCAGCGCGATAGTAAGCGACTGACACTGACAACTGCCCAAAAGCAACTCCAAGAAGCGCAAGCCGCCCGCGATCGCACTCGGAATTCTCGCCAACAACAACTGAATGAAGCCCGCGCCACCTTGGATCGAATTGCAGAGGTGCGCCCAGTAGACGTGCAGGTAGCCCAAGCCGATGTCAGGCAAGCCCTAGCAGCCGTTGAGCAAGCCAAGGCAAACTTAGAGCAGGCATCCGTGCGATCGCCTCAAGATGGTCAAATCCTCAAAATCTACACCCGTCCTGGCGAACTGATTAGCAATGACGGGATTGCGGAAATTGGGCGAACGCAACAGATGTTTGCGATCGCAGAAGTTTATCAGAGTGACATCAAGAACATCCGTCCAGGGCAAACGGCGCGGGTGAGTAGTGACTCCATTGACAGCGAACTCAGCGGTACTGTCGAACAGGTTGGCTATAAAGTGCTGCGCCAAGACATTGTAAATAGCGATCCGTCCGCCAATATTGATGGGCGCATTGTGGAAGTGAAAATCCGTCTGGATGCAGGCTCCAGTGGCAAGGCTGCCCGACTCACGAATCAGCAAGTTAAGGTGGTCATTGAATTATGATTGGCTTCCAACAACTCCAACGCCGGACACCTTTAGGATGGCTGCAACTGAGTCATCAAAAAGGAAAACTGGTCGTAGCGTGTGCGGGTGTTGTGTTTGCAGATGTCTTGATGTTGATGCAGTTGGGGTTTCAAAGTGCGCTATTCAACAGTGCCGTTTTAGTCCACAATAGCGTTCGCGCCGATGTCGTTCTGCTCAGCCCTCAAGCGCGCAATCTATCAAATATGTCGTCCTTCCCGCGACGGCGTTTGTACCAGTCGATGGATATTCCAGGCGTTCAGTCTGCGGAAGCGCTTTACGCCAACATGGTGAACTGGAAGCATCCCACCACCCAGCGCGAAACGAGTATGCTGATGTTGGGATTTGACCCTAACAGCTCAGTCTTTGAGCAACCAGACATTAACCAACAATTAAACCTGATTAAGCTGCCTAACACAGTTTTGTTTGACAGTGGTAGCCGTGGAGATTATAAAGCAGCGATCGCGCAACTCGAACAAAACCAGCCACTGAAGACAGAAATTGAGCGGCATAGTGTTACCGTTGCTGGCAAAATTCGCATCGGATCTTCCTTTGGTGCAGACGGACACCTGATTACCAGCGACCAAAACTTTCTGCGGTTGTTTCCCCGCAGACAGGCAAGCAGCGTTAGTGTCGGCTTGCTGCAACTGCAACCCGGAACCGATCCAGTGCAAACGGTACAAGCTTTGAAAGCACACTTGCCGAATGATGTTCAGGTTCTGACTCGGCAGGAATTTATCGAGTTTGAAAGAAGCTACTGGGCAAAGAATACACCGATTGGATTTATTTTTAACTTGGGCGTAACAATGGGGTTCATTGTTGGGGTCATTATTGTCTACCAAGTTCTCTCAACGGATGTGAATGCACACATGGGAGAATACGCCACTTTCAAGGCAATGGGCTATCGCAATCGCTACCTACTCATGGTCGTGTTTGAAGAAGCGGTTATCTTAGCAATCATCGGCTTTATCCCTAGTATTGCCATTTCCGCTGGACTGTACCGCCTGACTCGTAATGCAACGAATTTGCCTCTGTACATGACTGTGGCACGAGGGATGTTCGTACTGGTGTTAACGATGGTGATGTGTACTTTGTCTGGAGCGATCGCTACCCGCAAACTTCAATCCGCTGACCCGGCTGATATGTTTTAGGTTTATATTATGTCTCTTCAACCTGCCATCTCTATCCACAACCTCAATCATTACTTTGGTCAAGGTCAACTCCGCAAACAAGTTTTATTTGACATCAGTTTAGAAATTAATGCGGGTGAGATTATCATCATGACCGGGCCTTCTGGTTCCGGCAAAACCACACTGCTAACTTTAGTTGGTGGATTGCGATCTGCCCAATCGGGTAGTCTCAAGGTGTTAGGACAAGAACTCTGCGGTGCAAATCCAACAGCATTGGTACAAGCGCGACGGCACAACGGTTATATCTTTCAGGCGCACAACTTGCACGGTAGCTTAACGGCACTCCAGAACGTCAAAATGGGCTTAGAGTTGCACAAGGATATTTCTCCGCACCAGATGCGCCAGCGCTCAGCCGAAATGCTAGAACAGGTAGGATTGGGAAATCGGATCAATTACTATCCCGCCGATCTATCGGGTGGGCAAAAGCAGCGAGTAGCGATCGCCCGCGCCTTGGTAAGCCATCCCAAACTAATTCTTGCTGACGAACCGACTGCTGCTCTCGATAGCAAATCCGGTCGTGAAGTCGTTAGCTTAATGCAAATACTGGCAAAAGAACAAGGTTGCACCATTCTACTGGTGACTCATGACAACCGCATTT
Source organism: Trichocoleus sp. ST-U2 (assembly GCF_039961875.1). Taxonomy (NCBI): domain Bacteria; kingdom Bacillati; phylum Cyanobacteriota; class Cyanophyceae; order Leptolyngbyales; family Trichocoleusaceae; genus Trichocoleus; species Trichocoleus sp. ST-U2. The sequence continues at coordinate 29,002 of NZ_JAMPJY010000057.1, forward strand.
TGGATATTGCCGATCGCATTGTTCACATGGAAGATGGATACTTAGCAAGTGATACTGCGCTGGCATCAGTCGCTTAGAAACTGTTTTCAGATAGATGATCTAGAGGCAATATGCAACTTTTTTATTTGCAATGAAACTATCGAACGCGAATGCAGGGAAAGCGTTGATGGAGTGCAAAAGTTGCTATCACACTATCACAAAGAGGCATCCTGACATCCATCTGGAAGCGATCACACGGATATTGCTTCTCACCATTGGCTTTACTATACTGACACTCTGAAACTATGACGGCAGGCGATCGCGTTGATGTCTACGTGCAGCTAAAATCATCTGGTGCGATAGCGTTAGCGAAGCGAGGCGTTAGCCTAGCGCAGAAAGAGTCAGTTCGCTCTGTTTATTCGAGGTTGTGATCGCCTCCGGCACCCGCGAGCCGATCGCCTTGATTTTATCACTGCAATCAAACCCTCTAGCTGTTAATTCCTCTTTTTAGGACTTTAAGCCTCCACTCATTAGAATCAGGTGCATCATCGTCTGATTTATGCACAAGCCGCTCCAGAAGGGCATTGAGTTGAACCACCGTCTCATCTCGGAAGATTTTCCGGATGTCCCGTCCAAGCAGATAAATCGCCGCATCTAGATATTCAATCTGCCCTTCAGCGAGTTCTTCAGCGAGTTCGTCGAACACGCGATCATCATCGCTGTAATGCACAAGGATGAAGTCGATATCTTGCAAATCTTTTTTTGTCCTTTCTTGGCGATCGCCCCAAGCAAATAGCTTCAATACAAGGAAAGCTGGTGTATTGACGACCTGAAACTCAAGATCGTCAATTGTCTCTACACTTGCATGGATTAAAGCTTCTTCCAAACCCATGACGTTCATTTGATTGCCGTCAGCCCATTCAATCTGTTGATCTGGCTCACCAATTCCCCCAAAAGGCACAATGTCAACTTCTGTTTTAGTTCCAATGTGAATAAATTTGTGGGGTAATTGGGTTGTGCTAAAGCGAGGAGACGAGCCTTTAGTCATGCGATCGCTCAAGGTTTGAAAATTTGACCAACTCGCTATCGGAATCGCCACATCCCAATCCTTAGTGCTACGTCCTTGAACCTTGTCCTGTTTGTCAAAAATGAGGAGCCTAGCTCCAGCACCGACTATCAGCATCGGTAGTTCTAGAGAATCAACAGCTGCCTTAATATCTGCCAGAACTTTTTTGTCCTTCGGTTCAAGCATCGTTTGCTCTCTGAGCGATGTACTTGCCAAAGAGGCGCTCGGCAGTTTCTCGCAAGCGATCGTCGTTGCTTGTTTGCAATTCAGCATGAATGAACACTGGATCGACAAGGGACGTGAATTGATCGCAATTCCAGGCATTATGACTTCCGAATTGTCGCAACAGTGCAATTTCTCCTTGAGGGCTGGGTTTGAGTTTCAGCTTTACAAAGATTGGGCGGTAATCCTCTGGTACATGGAGGGTAGCACCAATGGGGCGCAAATAGTCAGTGGCAAGTGCTGCTCCCAGTTCTCCGCCAATCAGGTAGCCATACTCTTGAGCCTGTCGAGCGATCGTGTCAGCAATCTCGTAGAAAGGACGCTTTTCCACTGGCGTAAAGGTATCAATCAATAACTTAGAACGCAAGCTTTCAACGTAGCCCATCTCCCAACGTTCTAAGAGTTTGATGTAATCCACAATCCTATAATCACCCCGTTTCCGCTGGAGATAGTCGAGTTTATAGAGCTTTTCTAAGGTGTGTCTGACTGTACTCAATGAGATTCCGGAGGCTACAGCTAGTTCCCGCTCAAAATCTTCCTCTTTCAAAATATGAGGGAACTTCAGCAAGACATAGATAAGTTGCAGTGAGCTATTTGTAATGTTAGACGTTACGCCTGAACGAGACTGACGACGTACCAAAATATAGGTAATTGGACTATTGAGGTAAATATTACCCGTTGTATCAATGAATTCAATATTCTTTTTGAGCAACCGATCGACTACTCGTTCAGATAAATTTTGTGTCACCAACAAAGGTCTTTGTTCATCGTCAAGTCTTTGTCTAATGTGAAGCAGATAGTCAACGATCAAATCAATCGTTCCGCTGGTAATATCCGACTTAATTTCACAAACGTACTCTACCTGTTGCCCAGATCCGTAAAGGATCAGCCGACCATCCGCCAATAGATTATCTGTGATATACGGCAATGCCTCAACCTTTGCCTGAAGGTTCGGCAAGGACTCAAGTAGTTTTAGACATTTTTGCAATAAGGGATGCTTCGGCTGCATAAAAATCAACCGTTTCAGATACGCCCATTTTATTCAGTTTGAGCAAGTTTTACGCTGCACTCTATATCTTATTCTAAATGCCTGCTAAAAATCTTCTATTTAGTACTGATTTGATGTACAGCACGGAATTCTAGTATACTGGCGAATTCTATGCAATTAGTCAGCACAGTTTAACGTCACCAGAAATTGGGTATATACCAAATAAATCTTCAACACATTTACTGTTATAGACTTTATCTCCGATTACCAGGGCATCTACGGTACAGGCGATCGCATCAACAGCCAGAGACAAACGGTGCGATCGCTCTCACCCAAAACCCCTCACATCATATATCGTTTCAATTGCGATCATTGGGCAAGACTGGTAACGACGGGAGATTATCGCTGCTATCAAATTGCCGAGTTTAAAAAGCTACAGCAGCTATCCTAATTGTGGGTCTTTTTGTGGTAGGCGTTGCTAGAGTAATCACAGGTGCATGAGAAAATAGATACCCTCAAGAGACTATATACAGAGGTTGCTAAAAGTATTCAAAACTATTGGTATCAAGGGCGCTGTCCTCAAAGTGGTGAATTACTAAGACTACCCCGCACCGAGGAAGCAGAAGCGATCGCTAGAGAGTTAATGCAGCATCTTGCCAATAATGACTGTTATTCCGATGAAGGCAAGATGTATGGAATCCTGCTGGTTGAACTGCCGAATGGCGAACAACAGATACTTAAAGCCTTCTCCGGTCTTCTCAATGGTAATAGTACAATCGAGGGCTGGGTGCCGCCAATTCCGGGACGAGACGAAGTTGCCCTAGAAGAAGCTTGCACTTTAGCCCAACTGGAGGCGATTAAACAAGAACTGATTACCCTAAAGCAACTTCCAGAATGGCAGCAGTACGAAACGCACTCTCGCAAGTTTGAACAGCAATTGCAAGAAATGAGCGATCGCCATCAAGAATGCAAGCAGCAACGACACCGAAAACGTCAGCTACTCTGCGAAACGCTGACTGGAGAAGCGCTGACGATTGCCCTCGAAGAACTTGACGAAGAAAGTCGTCAGCATGGAATTGAACGACGAATGCTCAAACGCCAGCACAATGAAGTGTTGCAGCCACTTAAGCAACGGATTGACGCAACTCAAGCGCGGATGCGCGAACTCAAACAACAGCGTAAAGAACTATCCCGCCAATTGCAGACTCAGATGCACGCGGCGTATAGCCTGACGAATTTTGCAGGAGAGTCTCTATCGTTGCAGGAATTGATGCCAGGAGGTTCGATGCCCACTGGAACCGGAGACTGTTGCGCCCCTAAGCTGCTGCACTATGCGGCAACGCATGGACTGAAACCGCTGGCAATGGCAGAGTTTTGGTGGGGGTCATCCTCAGCCGATGGTGACAAAATGCAGGGAGCATTTTATGGAGCCTGTGCTGAACGCTGTCAGCCATTGATGGGGTTTTTACTATCAGGATGGGAAGCCTCCCCCCCTTTGCCTCCCCCCGTGCCCCCCTTTAAAAAGAGGGGGGCACAGGAGGGGGAAAGCCCCTCCCCTATTAGGGGAGGGGTTTGGGGAGAGGTTCCGATTGTTTATGAAGATGAATGGCTGATTGCGGTGAACAAACCCGCAGGGTTACTGTCCGTACCTGGTCGTTATCGCAACGCTTTTGATAGTGTTCTCAGTCGCTTGCGTCATCTGTTACCGGATGGCATGGCGATCGCATCTGTGCATCGCCTGGATCAAGAAACATCTGGTATTCTCTTGCTGGCACGCGATCGCTCAACCCATCGTCAACTCAGTCAGCAGTTTCAGCGGCGGCAAGTTTACAAGGTTTACGAAGCCTTACTTTCCGGGTCTGTGACAATTGAGCAAGGTGCGATCGCACTCCCTTTATGGGGAGATCCGGAAAATCGTCCCTATCAGAAAGTCGATGAACGGGGTAAACCTAGCTGGACTCGCTTCCAAGTTATTGCCAGGGAAGGCGATTGGACTCGCATAGAGTTTATCCCCCTAACCGGACGCACCCATCAGCTACGGGTTCACGCAGCCGATCCGCGAGGACTTGGGGTAACGATATTAGGCGATCGCCTTTACGGATGTCGTGCAACTGTCAGTCGGTTACATCTGCACGCCAGGGAACTTCGCTTTGTGCATCCGCAATCTGGACAACCTTTGCATTTACAAACAAAGACACCGTTTTGATGAATTGCTCTGATGACGGTAACTTATCAAAAGGCGATCGGCGCTTCAAAAAGACCCCCGCAAAACACTGATTCCAAAAGTGGACAAAACACCCCCAGAACCGATGGCAATCATTTTGCCATCCGGGCTAAAGGCAATGCTGGTTGTGTATATGCGACCAAGATTTTGGTCGTTAATAGAAGGCTCAAACAGTGTTTTAAGTAGCGCTCCAGTCCGCAAATTCCACAACTTGACTGAATGATCCCAAGCAGCCGTAACCAGCTTCTGCCCATCAGGGCTAATTGAAATGGAAGCGGAACCTCCAGGTATCGTGTGGAGAAGCTGCTTTGTTCTCAGGTTCCATATCTTGATGGAATCTGCAACGCTGACAAGCGTCTGCCCATCGGGAGCGATCGCAATGGAACTAATTGGGCTAGTCTGTCCTTCGAGAGTACCCAGCAGTTTTCCTGTCTTGATATCCCATAGCTGAATGCTGGTGTCCGTACTGGTATTTTGATCCACATATTCTCCACCGCCAGTCGCAAGTATCTGACTGTTTGGGCTGAGGGCAATCGACCGAATCGGGGTTGATTGTGGATTGATAGTCTGTAGCCGTTTGCCTGTTTTCAGGTTCCACACCAACACTTTCTTGTCATTACTGGCACTGACTAAAGTTTGCCCATCGGCACTGATTTCAAGGTGATTGACTGGTTGTGAATGACCGTTCAAGGTGCGGAGAAGTTTATTCGTTTTCAGATTCCACACCTTAATCGTTTTGTCATTATCCTGTGCCTTACGGTCAACAGTCACCAAGGTTTGGGTATCGGGAGTAATTGCAACGACGCCTGCGGCATATATTTTTTCATTCAGGGTACGCAGCAGCTTACCTGTTTTGAGGTTCCACAGCTTGAGTGCCCCGCCAGGGCTATGGCTAACCAGGATTTGACTATTCGTATTGAAGGTTAGAAAAGTAACATCGCTGTTATGCCCGCTTAAATTGTAGATTGGCTCAAAGTCTCTTTTGGAGTTAGCGGTTGTTGAACTGGGTTGGGTTGAGGGTTGGGCTGTTGACGGGAGTTTAGCGATCGCGCCAGTGGCAATTGTTGCCATAACAGCCAGAGCGATCGCTTTTGGCGCTGCGCTACGCGCAATCGCGTTTTTCCAAGACAATTGCTTGAGATTTTTCATATAGATAGGTATATAGCTCAGGTAGGACAAAAACTTTATTACTCGCCGATACAATCCAATAAGACGGCAGTTGTATATGCAAATGTTGCCGTCATAACAGCTACAACAGCCCGACCTTAACAAAGCAATTTGCGATCGCACATCACCCAGTTGATTCACCCAACTGATTGATGCTTTTTTGAACTGGCAAGTCTTACGGCATGAACGCGCCTACGCTTACGTCCTACCTAACCTAGAATTTTTCAAGGGTTTCAGGAGTTTTGAATCGTCTTTCAAGGGGTTAAAAACCAAAGTTGATTTCTGACCCCCGGCTCTCTGAAATTGTCCAATTGGTGTCATTGTTCTGCTTAGAGTCACCCAGCACATCCATGACTTTTCCACTCAAAGCATCTTTAAAAAGCCGGGAAAATCCGCCAAAAATGGTGAAGCGGTCAATATACCAACATTGGTTGGTGCGGATCGTCCTCCGGTCTATTTCTTACTTTCGCAGGGACATCTGGCTGATCGTCACGCTCTTGCTTCTGATTGGGGCATCGGTGCTTTGTAACCTTCTCAACGCTTGGCCTATGGCGATTCTAGTCGATACGGTTCTCTCCCCAACCCCGAAACCCAACTGGATTCATCGGCTGTTTCTTGCCCCGTTTGGTGAAGGCAAGCTGAACCAAATTTTCGGAATGGCGTTCGTGGCGATGCTCATCAGGATACTGAGCGATAGCGTCATGATGCTCCGTAAGATGTTGAACTACCGCATCCAGTACAACGGAACCTTGCGGGTTCGCACCGAACTCTACGACAAAATGCAGGCGCTGAGTCTCGGCTGGCACGGTTCGCGATCGCAGGGCGACGCCATCTATCGGTTGAGCTACGATAGCCTCGGCCCTTGGGGAGTGATCGATACGCTGATCGGCTCTACCGCTGCATCGGTGACGCTGACAGCGATGGTCTGGATCATGCTGTCGCGCCATGTCCTTCTCACCGTGTTCGCACTTTCGTTCACGCCGCTTCTTTTACTCGCGAACTGGTACTTCGAGGGAAGGATTCGGCGTCGGGCGTTTGAGTCGAAGCAGACCGATGCGATCATGACCTCGACGATGCAGCAAGCGATAGAGTTGATCGGACTCATCCAGTCTTTCCGTCGAGAAGCAACGGAGTCGCGGCGCTTCGCACGGATGGTCGATCGCAGCGTCGCTGCCGCCATGCGGCTCCATTGGCAGGAAAACCTGTATCCGCTCGCGGTTCAGGTAGTCTTCGCTCTGGGAAGCGGGGTAATCTTCGGCTACGGAGGGTATCTGGTCTATCGCGACCAGTTTTTGCGCCAGGTGCCGAACGGCCTGACCCTCGGCGATCTGATCGTATTCTTGGCGTACCTTAATCAGTTCTGGGACCCAATCGGTTGGGTGTTGGGGTTCACGACCAAGATCCAGACATTCGTAGCCTCATGCGATCGCGTCTTTACGGTCATTGACGAGCCACCGACCATAAAGGACGAGCCTGATGCGCGATCGTTTCCCGTCCATCCCCGCACCCTAACCCTTTCCAACGTGAGCTTTGAGTACATCCCTGAGCGACCCGTGTTACGAGACATCAATGCCACTATCGAACCGGGTCAGATGGTAGCGTTTTTGGGTCCAAGCGGAACGGGAAAAAGCACGTTGCTCAATCTCTTGCCGCGCTTCTACGACCCGACAGGGGGCAGCGTCCAACTCGACGGTTTCGATATCCGCACCCTTAAAGTTGCCGATGTCCGCAAACACATGGCGCTAGTTACGCAAGGCAGCCCGCTTTTCCCCGGAACGATCGCGGAGAATATTACCTATGGCTGCGAGGAAGCGACCTTACAAGAGATTCGGGAGGCGGCGGTGGAATCCGGGGCGGCTGAGTTCATCGAAGCCTTGCCGGAGCGGTACGATACGATGCTCAGCGAGGGCGGACAGAACCTTTCCGGCGGACAGCGGCAGCGTTTAGCGATCGCGCGGGCGCTAGCGACGAAGGCTCCAATACTCATCCTCGACGAACCGACGAGTTCGCTGGATCTGAAACACGAGCAATGGGTGATAGAAACCCTCCAGCGTCTGCGTCGCAAAAGAACCATTATCTTAGTGACACACCGACTCGAAACCGCCGTAGACTGCGATCGCATTTTTGTGATGCAGGAGGGCGAGATCGTCGAGGAAGGCACTCATGACGAACTTCTGTCCCAACAAGGACTCTACTTCCGAATGCTGGGTTACAAGCCATCCTCGACCTGACGACGCTGGAAAATTGAAATACTTTAAGCTCATTCCCCGCCTGAAGGTCGGAGGATCAGCGCTAAAACAGTCTAATTCCACGATTCTCACCGGGGATTTTGACCGAGCGATCGTGGCACGCGGCAGCATTCCGAAGGATGGGAAGCAACAGTTTCCGATAGGCTATGAGTGGTTTCTAGGAATGTCCCTTTAATCAAGACGTTGGAGTTCGCATGGCAACTTATCTGGTTACGGGTACCAATCGGGGAATTGGTTACGAATATTGCCGCCAACTGCAAGCGCGGGGAGAGCGAGTAATTGCCATTTGTCGCACTGCTGCTGAGGAGTTGAAGCAGCTAGGGGTGCAGGTTGAGGAGGGGATTGATATTACCTCTGATGCTTCCGTTGCTTCTTTGCGCGATCGCCTGGGTGACACGACGATTGATGTTCTGATTAATAATGCCGGAATTATCAAGCGCGTGACGCTGGAAAACTTGGATTTTGAGAGCATTCGAGAGCAGTTTGAAGTGAATGCGCTAGGGCCTTTACGAGTGACTCACGCCCTATTGCCACTGCTTAAAGCGGGTTCCAAGATTGCGCTGATGACAAGTCGGATGGGTTCAATTGCAGACAATACCTCTGGCAGTTCCTATGGCTACCGGATGTCGAAGGTGGCGTTATCGATGGCTGGCAAATCGCTATCTCTCGACCTCAAACCGCGTGCGATCGCAGTGGCAATTCTGCATCCAGGGTTAGTTCAAAGTCGTATGACGAACTATACTGGCATTACACCGGAAGAGTCTGTAAAGGGTTTGTTGGCGCGGATTGATGAGTTGACGCTGGAGAATACAGGCACTTTTTGGCACGCCAATGGGGAGGTGCTTCCCTGGTAAGTTATCAATTACCAATTACGCTTAATGTGAATTATGAGGAACAAGCACCAGCTTGACGAAAAGTTAACACATCAATGGCAAAGCGCCGTTTGAGTAACAATCGTAAGGTATGACTTGCCAATTTAGCGGC
>NZ_JAMPJY010000058.1:0-36311 GCF_039961875.1 Trichocoleus sp. ST-U2
TATAGCACTGTCTGCCTCGACGATGTCCGTTCTTAGCGGTTTGAGTGGAGTTACATTCAGGGCATTTCATCCTTCTATTATACCAAATCTAGCATTACTCTTTCAGCAACGCCTATTTATTAACGAGCATTTGTCGGGGTTCGCTTCGCTCTACCCAATCTATAATTATTATGAATTGATATTAAAACAGACCCCAACCTACTCATGTCCTACACTGACATCAAACAACATTTCTTCCCTAGAACCCCAAGATAGATCATATATTCCGGCAGCAACATAACGGTGAAAACTAGAATATTCCCAGTCTTTGGGTGCTTTCACTAATCCATGTTTGACTGGATTGTAGTAAATATAGTCAATGTGGTTAGCTAAATCTTCTTGGTCTCGAATTTGATGTTCCCAAAAGCGGCGTTGCCAGATTGATTGCTCTTTTTTACTTTGTCTGGATAGAGAAACTTTTTGATGATACTGTTGTTCGCAGTTGCGGCTAAAATTACTTTTGATTAAACGCCATCGCGTAGAGAAATCATTATCTCCGTTCGGCAAAGTCCAAATACAGTGTAGATGGTCGGGTAAAATAACGCAGGCATCAATTTTAAAAGGATGGTTTTCATAATGTCTCTGAAAGCATTTCTTAATAGGGAGATATTTGAAGGAATACATAAAAATTTTCTTCTATTATGAGTTACTAAGGTAAAAAAGTAGGTGCCTCCTTCTATTTTTGCTCTACGGTATTGCATGGCTTTGAATTGTTTTTAGTTGAGGATGGGGTGTTGGGTTTCGTTCCTCAACCCAACCTACGATGCGATGCGATCGCGCTTAGTAAAATTGAACAAATATCAGATGTGATGTTGGGTTTCGTTCCTCAACCCAACCTACTTTGGCTTGTAAGAATTTCTTGGTAAGCTTTAATCGTTGTTTGAGCGATCGCTTTCCAACTGTAATTTTTCAAAGCATACTCTTGGGCATTGATTCCCCGCCGCTGTCGTTCCAAAGCATCAGCCAGCGCCTCGCGCAATTGTTCAGTTAAACTATCTACATCGCAGACACAAACCCAACCAGCTTCTGCCTGTTGAATTTCCTCCCAGATATAAACTTGGTCAGAAATTACCACTGGGATTCCATTACACATCGCTTCAGCTACAGCAATGCCAAAGTTTTCGTAGTAAGAAGGGAGGACAAATAAATCGGCATCTTGTAGTAAGGCAGTTTTCGACTCACCAGTTACAAATCCGGTTATAGTCGTGCGATCGCGTAAAGGTGACGCTTGCAATTGTTCTCGAATTTTGTTCTCATAAGCGGGATCTTGCGGATTTCCACCTGCCAGCACAAAGTGAAAATCAGCACCCTCTTCTAAAAGTTTTTCCAAGGCTGGAATCAGTAAATTTAGCCCTTTTTTCGGGTCAATCCGAGACATAAACAGCAGCAAAGGCTGAGTCTCCGGAATGCCTAATTTCCTTCTAGCTTGACCTTTCGGGAGGATTGCTGGCTGCTTTACGCCTAAGGGAATTACCACATCCGGCGTTGAAGTTCCGAAGCGTTCGGAAATCTTAGCTTCTTGGGGGCTGGTGAAGTGAATTCCCGCCGCACCTGCTAAATTGGGACGTTCTAGCAGTGCCGCGTAAATCTGCTTCAACTGCTTCTTCTTGCGTAAGTCTGAGGGGTCTAGCGTCCCCAGAGGACGCATTAAATAGGGTAAATGACGCGATCGCGCCACAGTCGCTGCCGCCGTGCTTACAGGCGAAAACAAAGCGTGGATATGAGCTAAATCAAATTCAGCCGCATGTCCTGCTAACCAGCGCAACAAATCTAGGGAAAACTTATAGCGTCGGAACGGGGAACAGGGGAAATAACGCACTTGATAGCCGTTTTGTTCCACCGGACGGTCCAGAGGCACATCCAAGGGTGGCTGACCGACATCACCGTTGCTATTTGTTGTTAGTACCGTCACCTCTACCCCTTCAGACGCCAGTGCCTCTGATAGCCCCAGAACCATCTGACTGGGACCCCCATAAACTAAAGAAATTGAAGGGACAATTTGTAAAATTTTCATTTTGTTTGTCAGTTGTCAGTTGTCAGTTGTAAGCACTACTGACTCTTGACTAACTGTTTATAAAAATCTAATTGCTGCTTAGCTAATGCAGTATTTGTATATTGCGCGATCGCTCGTTCATAACCCAGCTTACCCAACTTCTGGGCTAAATCTGGTTGTTCCATCAATTGCCCCAGGCAATTTTGCAAAGCTACTGCATCTTTCTCTGGAAAGATTAACCCCGCATCTCCAATGACGTGCGGAATTTCCCCGGAATCAGAACCAATTACAGGAACTTGGCAAGCCATCGCTTCAATCAGCACATGACCAAACTGTTCTTTCCAACCAGCGGCAGTCAAAGTTTTAAACTTATAAGTTGTTTCTGAAGGTAACACTAGCGTATTCATCAGGTTGATATAGCAGGGAACTGCGTCATGAGGAACGCTTTCCACCAAAATCAATTTATCTTTAATCCCCGCCTCAGCGGCTTGTTCTAGTAGTACCGATTGCAAGGGGCCGCGACCGAGTAAAAGCAATTTCCAGGGGCGTGACTGCAAGCCTTTCAACGCTTGCAACAGCGTCAGCAGACCTTTTTCTTCCACAAACCGCCCCACAAACCCGACTACAAATTCATCCGGTTGAATCCCCAGTTTTGCTGCCAATTCTGGCTGCGGTGTTGGTGAGAACAATCTCTCATCTACACCCAGCTGCGGCATCACCTTGCTAGGGCCGTCGTAGCCACGCTGCCGCAATATATCCACACCATCTTGATTTCCAGCAATCAGTCCGTGAGTGTGTCGTAGGTTATAAGCTTCTAGCAAGGAAACCGGAAATTTTAGTTCGTAGGGTAAGTTCCACCAGGTAAAAAACACATTTTTTGCCTTCAGCCCCAACAGTCGATTGAGCGTAATCAGCTGAGCATAACCTAAAGCTTTTGAACCCTGTTCCACTTGAATAATCTGGGGTCGAAACTGGCGCAACAATGAAATCAAGTCAGCCCCAAAGGTAAGCATTCCCTGGTTGTTCTGGCTGAAATTAGAAACTGGCACGATTTGAAAAGAGCCTTCTTGACGCAGCTGAGTTTCAATCGTCTTATTTTGGACACCCCCAGGCTGCCACCGGCGCGGCACGACTACAGTTACTTCAATTCCGGGTTCCAGTTGAGCTAACGCCCTTAGTTTCTCGCAGTTGAGGTCAACGATATAAGTGTGACTGGCAACCAAAATCCTCATCGCGCAACTCCTAGTAGCGAAAATCTTTTTTTAACGCAAAGGAGCGCCAAAAAGGTTCGCAGAGAAAATTTTTCTTTGCGTTTACTTTGCGTTCTTTACGTTGAAATTCCATCTTGACGAGTATAAACTTGACCGTCTTCCCAACTTGACTGGATAACTGTACCAAGTGCGTTGAAAAAGCCTAAAGTGTAGGAGACAAAGCGAGTCAAAATTTTTAACGGGGAGCCGCTTTTGTTGCATGGAGGATGCCCCAGTACGTGACAGTCAAAAAGCTTAGCGAAGAATCGCAGGCATTGACTTGGGGTAAGGTTTTTAAGTCCCAGCAGGAAGTGGTTGTGATAGAAGGTAAGTTGGTACTGGAGCGATCGCGTACTAATATCGTGACAGCCGCCAGTTTCTTCTCCTAGGTGAACTAAATCAGCATCAGGGTCATACCAAATCTGATACCCTGTCTGCCGCAACCTTAGGCAAAAATCTGACTCTTCGCGCACCGCACTCCCTCGAAACCGCTCATCAAAATGCAGTCCGTGCTTCGTAAAGATTTCTCGTCGGAAAGACATATTGCAGCCTCTGGCAGTGAGAACGCGCTGCGGCTTCACGGTATGCACTAAGTCAATGTGGTACCAAGCAATTCCAGGGTCCATTGCTTCTGGGGGCAAATCCTCAATCGTCAACTTATTGCCGGAATCTTCCAACTTCATCCGGTCAAATACTCGCCCTGCCACCGCACCCACTTCCGGACGCTCTAAATAATTGCGAGCATGAGCCTCTAAATATCCAGGCTTTAGCAGGACATCATCATCCAGAAATAACACAATTTCCCCAACTGCCCGCCGTACCGCATAATTTCGGGCACCCGGTAAGCTTGCCCAATCTACGCGAAACCAACGAATTTTACCGCTGTTTGCCAACTCCTCAAGATACGCTTGAGTTTCGGGCTGGTGCGTGGCGGTTTGATCGACCACTAGCACTTCAAAGGCTGGGTAGTCTTGCAGCAAGACATCTTTGAGCGTGTCTCGCAAAGGTTCTTCACGTCCGTAAGTGGGGATAATAACCGAAATCAAAGGCTTCACGGTTTACTGCTCCGAAATGCAATTGAATAGTGAGCGATCGCTGAATACTGAGCGATCGCTGCCGTAATTATGTGGCAGGTACCGGGCTTGTTTTGCCGACAGTACGCCTTCCAGATGATTTGCGGCGTCCTTTCTTCTTCGTTTTAGCCTCATCATTTTCCTCCTCTGCCAATCGCTTCTCTTGTTCCTGCTTATCTATTTCTGGCAATTTAAAAATAACACCGGCAAAAAACCAGTAATAAATTGCCACCTCGGTATCCAAGGGATACCAGTAAGTGTTATAACTTAGCACTAAAATCAAAACCCAAAAACTGGCACCAAAACTGCGTAAACTTTTGTCTTTCACCGAGCGGTAAATTTTGAAAGTAATCGCTGTCAAGCAAGTCACGAAAACTAGAAACGCCAACGTGCCTGCCGGGCCAATTTCGTATAGAACCTTAGGGTAGTAAGTTTCAACCAGCGCTGCATCACCAAAAATTCGGGTGGAATTGGTAGCCGTTCCCAAACCGCGTCCCAAAAATCCCCGCTGTTTCTTCATTGCCCAATTAAATTGCTCCACAATAAATGCTTGGGGAGGTGAAGCATTCCAGCGGCTGACAAAACTATCGATCCGCTCCTGAATTAAAGCTGGGTTGGCGGCGGCGGCGATGCTCAACACCACACCTAGCCCGACTCCAACGGGGATAAACCGTTTGAGGTTCGCTACTTGTCCTGTAAGCACCAGCAGCAGTACGAAGACAACGGGAACCAGCGACAGGGCAATTCTTTGACCGGAAATCACCGCATTGGCAAAGACAAGTGCCATACCGACTAAACCACCAATCCGCCAGAAAAACGAAGTGTCACAGAAGGCAGTTGCAAAGGTAAAAAAGGCGTTGGAAATCAGGAACCATGCCCAGTGCCAAGGAGAGACAAACGTACCTGGTAAGCGAATCATCCCGACTTCCGGGCTGTAAACCAAAGCGCCACCGACAAAACACTTGGCATCCAGGGTTGCCTTAAACAAAGCATCAGCAACCAGTCCTCTGGTACCAGCACATCTACCGCTAGTCAGCATCGAGTACTGAATAAAGCCAAGGATACAGCAGATGATGGCGAGAACCAGATGCATTCGTGTCAGGAAGAGCAATTCCTTTTTTGTCCGAATCAGATAGTAGGCACAAAAAGCCAGGGGAACATACCCCAGAAAAACTTTTAGACCCAAAACTCCCTGCAAAAAGGGTTGTCCCGACCTACCGCCCGAAAATTGTAGGAAGCCGTTAACAAGAAACAGCGTCAGCCCAGAAAAGACTAACAGAATGTACAAGCTCGGCTTGATCTCTTTGGAAATCAGGATGGGTAGCTTTTTCCTTTGACAGTCCTTTACTAGAGCAATCAATGCGGGAATATAGATTCCATCTTTAGCCAGCTGGAATACAGGATTCCCGCCGCCAATCCAGTAGGTGACGGTGCCATTAATCGGTAGGTAAAGGAGGAATGCCCATAGGGCTTTGCGGGGATATTTGTAGGAAAACCCCAGCGCCGGAATTGCTAAAGAGGCTAAGGCTGCTTTTGGTCCAGCGGCGAGAAATAGGAAGATAGCAAGAACGGCGGCAATCCCCACGCTGGCAAAGGCAAATTGAGTGAATTCTTTTCGCGCCTGCTGCGCCTTGCGCTTTTGGGCTAACTGCTCCTTAAGACTTAGGGTTGGCGTTTGAGACTGCTGTTTTGTATTTTTAGACTTTTTGGATTTTAGCTTTGATTTCGGCATGGGGGAGCTTGAAGCTGCCGGTACCCATCGATTTTGGCATACATGATTTGAGATGCGTGGATTAGCGATCGCATCCACCTATCCACGCATCTCTTTCTCAAAATCACGCCAGATGTTGTTCGACGGCGAGAACCAGCTGTTCTGTCCAGTGATTTGTTAAGTCGGCACTGGCGGCTTCCACCATAACTCGGATGACGGGTTCGGTGCCAGAGGCGCGAACTAAAATTCTTCCTTGGTCTCCCATCGCTGCTTCCGCTTGAGCGATCGCATTTGTCACAGCGTCGCACTCTTGCCAACGCCGTCTCTTTTCGCGGTCTTCCACCCGCACATTCCGCAGCAGCTGCGGATAAGTCTGAAAGCTTCCATCGATCAGTTCCGAGAGGGATTGCCCAGTGCTATGCACCAGTGCCGCTATATGTAAAGCGGTCAGCAAGCCATCTCCAGTGAGACTGTAATGGTGGCAGAGGATGTGTCCCGATTGCTCGCCGCCCAGCTTTCCTCCAGTCCGGAGCATTTCCGCCTGTACGTACTGATCGCCGACGGCTGTCCGCACGAAAGAACCGCCTAGCTGTTTCCAGGCGCGTTCAAAGCCCAAATTCGCCATAACGGTCGCCACGATCAAATCTCCAGGCAACTGTCCAGCTTGCCTCAGGGTATTGCCCCAAAAATAGAGGATATAGTCGCCGTCAACGACGCGACCTTGGGCATCGACTGCCATGACTCGGTCGGCATCTCCATCAAAAGCAAAGCCTAAGTCGGCACCGTGCTGCTTGACGGCTGACTGGAGGGAGCTGAGGTGAGTCGAACCGCAATTTACATTGATGCGATCGCCGTCGGGACGATCGTGCAAGCAGATGACTTCTGCCCCCATCTCTTGAAACACCGCTGGTGCTAGATGAACCGCTGCGCCCCAAGCCAGATCCAGCACGACTCGCAACCCTTTTAGCCCGATCCCTGGTGCGAGCGATCGCTTCAGCAAGTCCAGATAATTTGTCACTAACTCCGGTCGATGATAATGCTGTCCCCAGCTACCATTCAACGTGGCGAAATTCGCCCTTCCTCTTAAAGCCGCTTCAATGTCCTGCTGCAATGCGGGGGGTAGCTTTGTACCATCCGATCCAAAAAACTTGATTCCGTTATCTTCTGGCGGATTGTGGCTAGCAGAGATCATCACCCCGCCTACGGCTTGGGAGGCGCTGGTGAGATGAGCCACGCAGGGAGTCGGGCATAGCCCTAGATTCCACACTTCCAGTCCCGCTGACGTTAAACCAGCGGCAAGCGCCATTGCCAGCATATCGCTAGAGTTTCTAGAATCCTGCCCTAAAATCACCGGCCCTGAGGTGGTTGCCGATGCCCGCAGCACTTGACCTGCCCAAAAGCCCACTTGCAAGGCTAGGGATGCACTCAACAATTCTCCAGCTTTTCCGCGAATGCCATCGGTGCCAAACAGGGGAGTCGTTGGCAACGCGAGGAAACTGGAAGCAGGATTATTACCAATCCGGATGCCTGGTTGCTCTACCTCAGTCACAGGACTAGAGAGCTGAGGACGGCTTGGGGATGAAACCATATTTTTAAACCACTCCAACACACAACACACTTACAGTGGAGGATAGCACCTTCCGGAATAACCCAAACCTCTCTTAGGGTCTGCCGTTGGCTTGCTCTAGCTCAAGGCGGCTGCTGAGTGCGATCGCATTCGGATGTTTGCTGGGCAAGACCAGTGCAAACTCAGTTCCCTTCCCCGGCTGCGAATTCACCTCAATTTTGCCTTGATGCTTTTCCATAATTTGGGCGCAAATTGCCAGTCCTAGCCCGGTACCTTTTCCCGCAGGCTTAGTCGTGAAGAAGGGATCGAACAGTTTGTTTTGAATATCTCGGGGAATACCGAGACCGTTATCTCTAATCCGCACTCGTACAAACCCGGGATTTTCTGTTTCTATTTCCGTCTGAATCAAAATCTGCGGGCTGGTTTGCTGGCTTTGCTCAAGCAAGGCGTCAATTCCATTGCTCAAGATATTCATAAATACTTGGTTAAGTTGTGCTGGATAACACTCAACTAAAGGCAACTCTCCATATTGCTTAGTTACTTCAATGCCGCGTTTAAGGCGATGGTTGAGAATCAATAAAGTGCTGTCAATTCCTTCATGAATGTCAACTGGTTTCATGTCCGCTTCGTCTAGGCGAGAGAAATTTCGCAAAGACAGCACGATTTGACGGATGCGCTCAGTTCCCATCTTCATCGAAGAGAGTATTTTCGGCAAATCATCAGCGACAAAATCTATGTCAAATGCTTGAATTTGAGCTTGGATTTCCGGGGCGCTATTGGGATAATGTTGCTGGTAAAGATCGACCAGAGCGAGTAAATCCTGCGTGTACTCGCTGACGTGGCTCAAGTTGCCGTAGATAAAGTTAACTGGATTATTAATTTCATGAGCTACTCCTGCTACCATTTGACCCAAACTAGACATTTTTTCCGTTTGAATCAAACGGGCTTGAGTTTGCCGGAGATCGTGCAAAGTATGGCTGAGTTCACCAGCTTGAGACACTAACTCAGCATTCAGTTCTTGCAAATGAGCACGAACTGCTTCTAGCTGCTGATTTTTTCCCTCTAGTTCTTCAGTCCGTTCTGCTACCCGTCTTTCCAAAGTCTGGCGAGCGAACTCCAATTCTTGAGTATAATTTGCAACTCGTTGAATGAGGGTGTTGAAGGAAATCGCTAATACTCCAACTTCATCTTGAGTAAGGACAGGAGCTTGCAGGTCAAAATTAGCTTCCTCATTCGCTTGAGTCACTACTTTAGTAACTGCTTCAATCGGATGAGCGATCGCGCGACTGGTATAAATGGCGATCGCGGTTGCGATCGCACTCGACAGTAGCATGGCAGCGATCGTAACCTGGGTTCCTACCTTTTCTGCCTCTTCTAGACCCTCATAGGCTTCTTCTTCTGCCTTGTGAGCGTTTGTAATTAAGATTTCTACGTCTTCTGAAAAGTTGTCAAACTCAGTAGCTACTTTATTATTCGTAAAAGCGATCAGTACCTGCTGTGCGGCTGAAACATCCTGCGTTTTTAAATTCAACTCATTAATTTTTTTAAGGAGAGATTCTACTTGCTGAAAGTAACTTTCTACCGGATTCTGGTTATTTTGAAGAAATTGCTTCAAATCCCGGCGATTAGTCCTATCTGCTAAAGCTCTGATTTCAGATAGCCGATTCTCAACCTCCGCTTTATGCTCAATGAAATGAGCATAGTGTTCCCTAAATACCTCTGGCTGCGATATTAAAGAAATAAATTGTTGCTGGTGGTTTCGTGCCTCTAGGACGTTAAACCTCAAGTCATTGAAAAGAAGTGTTTCCTTATGTACCCTCTCTAGATTCTCCCTAGATTTATCTTCATAGTAATAATCTCCTACCGTACGTCCTATGGCGGTTCCTACAATCGCCACAGCCAGAGTTAGGGCATATCCAAAACCAATTTTCTTTCGGATACTGAGACGATGGAGCAATCGGTTTGCCCAGTCTGGAGAAGGTCCTGGGGGTCTGAGTTGGCTTTGTGGCTCAGACTTAGCAGCAACGACCCGTTCGTGTGGGGTAAAGCTAGCGTCTGGAGATGGCATAGTCGAAATTCCAGTGGGATACTCAATGATAGTTTTCCCTTAAAAATATTTAATCTAACAATAGATAAATATTAGATTTTGTCTGACCTAAGCCGCTAATGTTTATTTCTTACCTACTTCCTTAGCTTTCGCAAAGCTAAACTAACTGGTTGATTAAACTCCCGCCTCTAACAACAAGGGTTGGATTGTCTCCCAAGTTAATCCTTGCTCTATATAATGGGGAGCTTCCGGATTGTAAGGGGAAAGAACTCTATCAATAGAGATAATCGATGCCTTATCTGGTAGCACCGGCACATCCGGATCAAACGCTGTTGGGCGCATCAAAGAACTAGAATATCCTTTAAAGATGGCAATTTTGTCTTCTTCACCAGCAATTTCAGCCGTGACAACCAGGACTTCCTGAGGGCGCTTGGCGGTGTATCGCTCTAGACGCTGCCCAACAGCATTACTCATATTTGATGCGGGGTGTAAAAGGTTAAGGACAAACAATTAAAAAGCCAAAATTAAAAATTAAAAAATCTTGATTTTTTAATTTTTAATTTTTAATTGTTTTTACTGTTCCATTGCTGAGCGTCCCTCCTTGCCCAGCCGGATCAAGACAAAATAACTCAAGTAAAGTACATAAATCACCAATCCCACCATCGCCAAAAAGCCTAGAAATCGAGGTGTATAACTGGGATGGAAATACTGTTTGTACATCCTAGGTGCTTCTAACCAAACGTCACAAAATGGTTTCTGGATTGCTCCTGGGGAAAATGCACAAGACAGGAAAGGAAGGAAAGCTATAGCGCCCAATGTTAAATAAACACTGACAGCCCAACGCCACGCTGTTAGCACTAGCTTTAGAGGACGCAGTGGTTGATCGTCAATTTCATCGTTGATATCCACCCAAAACCAGAGGGATATGGGAATCAACAGGCGGGCAAAGAAAGAAGACACGTAGGAAATAGGCCATCCAGCAATCATCAAGTAAATTGTAATCGCCAGCAGACTAGAAACCCGCCAGTAGATGATTAACAAGCGCACCATTGCATCGGCTTTCTGGATAAAAGCCCAGATCAGCAGAATCAGCGGAATGATAACAGTAAATAGTAGCGCTAGTCGGTAGTCCATCCAAACTAACGGTCGAAACCAGAGGTTGTCATTGTCCATTGGCTGTGTATGGCAGAAAGGGGAATTTTACCCACTCATTTTAACTGTCTAGGTGCGACTGCCACTCAACAAATCTCGTTACTCTAATTGTCTGTAACAGCTCCCTACACTTGAGGAAAGGGAAATTTTACCTCTTTCCCTTATCTTTACTTTCCCGCTCCAAAACTGCTTCTTTTTTACTTGTGGGGGCAGGCAGCTTAGATTCGTTTCCCGATTGCTCAGTAAGGGCAGGGAAACCCCTCCGCTACTTTTTTGGCTTACGCGAGAAGCCGCTTCAGAGCGATCGCATCTGTCGCATCAAAACAAATATCGGTATAGATAGCTACGCAAAACGAAAAAACAAGCAACTCGAACGACTTCAATCAGGTTCTTGTTGCTTGTAAGTGCCAGAAATTTATCCGGTGAATTCGTGCAGCGAAAACCAGCTTGGACTGGCGGCATTTAGCACTCAATTAAGTTTATTCTTCGTAGACCCGGCACTCATCGGCTCCTGGATTAGCGTCACAATACCGCTCCAGAGAATTCTTCGGCTTGGTTTCCCGCTGATGGGATGCTTCTGCTTGCAATTCTTCAACGGCATCCCAGGCAGCGGCACACTCACCGGAACCTGCGCCCTTTGTATCGCACACAGTCCGGGCTTGCTCGCGCTCTTGTTCAATTTGGTCTTGGATGTTGCTCATAATTCTCGTCCCCGTTTCTTGTTTTAATTCAGGAAACCTGGTGAATTTCGACCGTTATCGGTAATCTCCAATCAGGTGTTCTGCTCGCTGACTCTAAGTTTTCAGTCGTTCTTTCTTTGTCATATCAGCAAGTGACAGCACCTGAACAGGATCGATCTTTATCTTTTAAGATTTGGTCGTTTCTGACTCACCGAGGTGCCAGTATACACTTAACCGGCTAATCTATGGTTATCTTCACCATATTAACTAATGTTAAGGCACTACTGCCACTCGCCAACTCCTCCCCTAGGGTTGAAGTGATGGGACTCTACAACCTGTGCCTTGCGAGTGTTAGGGTAATGATAATGCTTTGATACCCTGCCAATCCACCCAAGAGCATTGGCTTACAAAAGCGCATTTTTGTGTAATCCCTATGGCTAACCAGATCAAGTGGACGAACGCCTTATCAACCCGTCCGTCTTTGGAAGCGGCAGTTGCAGAAGTGGTTGAACGCGCGAATCTGGCGTTGCAGGCACCGGCTGACTTGGGGCTGGTGTTCATCTCGTCTGCCTATGCGAGTGAATATTCACGGTTGATGCCATTGTTGCAGGAACGACTTAATCTCAAAGCGCTGATTGGCTGTGGTGGCGGCGGCATTATTGGCATGAATTCGCAGGACGAAGTGGAAGAAGTCGAACAAGAACCCGCATTAAGCCTTAGCTTGGCTCATCTTCCTGGAGTCAATGTTCGCGCATTTGAGATTTCTAGTGATGCTCTGCCTGACCTGGATAGCTCACCGGATAATTGGGTTGACCTGATTGGCGTATCACCCGCTGATGAACCCCAGTTCATCTTGTTAGCCGATCCTTTCTCTTCCAAAATTAATGACTTACTTCAAGGACTGGATTTTGCTTATCCAGGCTCGGTGAAAGTGGGGGGACTGGCTAGCACTGGCAGTTTGGGTAACAACACGGGTTTATTTTGTAACTACCAGCTCTACCGCGAAGGAACGGTTGGCGTCGCTTTAAGTGGCAATATTGTACTGGAAACAATTGTGGCACAGGGCTGTCGCCCGATTGGGAAGCCTTATCGAATCACGAAAGGAGAACGGAATATTCTTTTGGAACTGGCTCCCCAAGAGGATAGTGCCGATGTGAATGACTGTGTCGGAAAGTCTGGGACGCCTCTGGAAATCTTACAGGATTTAATCGAGAATTTGAGCGAGGCAGACCGACAGTTAGCACAGCATTCGCTGTTTGTAGGCTTAGTGCGGGACGAATTTAAGTTAAACCTGGAGCCGGGAGATTTTTTGATCCGCAACTTACTGGGCGTAGATCCTAGAGTGGGGGCGATCGCAATTGGCGATCGCGTCCGCCCCGGTCAGCGCATCCAATTCCACCTCCGAGACGCCCTAACCTCCGCAGAAGACTTAGAACTCCTCCTCCAGCGCTATCAAAAACAGGCACCTAACGATTCTCCATCTGCCGGTGCTTTGATGTTCTCCTGCCTGGGGCGAGGAGAAGGGCTTTATGGGCAGCCTAACTTTGACTCCGAGCTATTTCGTCGCTATCTAAAAGACATCCCCCTGGCGGGTTTCTTCTGTAATGGTGAAATTGGCCCTGTAGGAGGAAGTACCTTCCTGCATGGATACACTTCAGTCTTTGGTATTTGTCGCCAAAAATAAATTGATTACAGTTTGGAAACTTTATACCTCAAGACGGGGAACAGGTAATTCCTGAAAAAACAATTACCGATTACCAGTTCCCAAACTATTTGTTTCACAATTCTGGCACAGTTAGATTAAATGTTGCTGGAATCGGTAAGTTTAAGACCCCCAACTTTTACTAAATTCTCAGCCGTACCATTGCGTTTGGAAACAACCTTAGCCGGTACACCTACAGCAACCGAATAAGGAGGAATATCTTTAGTTACGACTGCGCCTGCACCGATGACACTACCCTTACCAATCGTGACTCCATCCACGACGGTTACTTTGCTTCCCAGCCAACAATCATCTTCAATCACAATTCCCTTGCAGGTATCACCTTGGCTGACAATCGGACTTGTGGCATCGGCAAAGTTATGATTGCTAGCATAAATGGTGGTATGCGAAGAAATTAAACAGTCTCTGCCAACTTTGATTTGACTGCCAGATAAACAAGTGTATGGACCAACATACGTATTGTTTCCAATTTCAATGCAACCTCCAGGCATAACTTTGATATCAACGCCACGGTCGAGCCTAACCCGCTTTTTCAGACAAATTTTACTGTTTTGACCACCAGCATATAAATAAATATTTCTTCCTAGAGACACCTCCTCTTCAAGATAAATTCGACTATTCTGGTCGCCGCTTTCTAAGAGAGTTCCCCGAAAAATTTTAACTTTATCTCCAATTTCAATACAACAGGCACGAATAAACTCAACACCTGGTTGAATCAGAACAGACCTACCTATGCCTCCTAAAATACTCCGGTAAAAAAAGTTTCGCAGTTTTAAACCGATTGATAAGGGGAACCATCCAAGAAATGTAATGAATAAAGATTCTTTTTTACGGTTCCATTGGGAAGGATAGCGGTAATTTTGAATGGTCATTGCTATTTCTGTCCAATCTGATTTGTGTAAAAACAGATATCAAGCGATCTGTAACAGGAATTGAGTTTTTGCTCAGCAGCAGGAAGGCTATTTAAAATAGCCTTCTCTATTAAATTGTTAAGAGTCCGCAACTAAAATTCCCTGTTTTATTTCGCGTTCGCAAACGCTATTTCGCTGAGAAATAACCCTAGCAGGAACACCAACTGCAACTGAGTAAGGGGGAATATCTTTGGTTACAACTGCGCCTGCGCCGATGACGCTTCCCTTTCCAATGGTGACTCCATCGAGGACTTTGACTCCACTGCCTAGCCAACAGTCATCTTCAATCACAATTCCTTTGCAAGTGATACCTTGCTTCCAGATATAAACTGTAGGATCTGCAAAGTTATGATTGTTGGCATAAATTCCTACGTGTGATGCGATTAAACAGAATTTGCCAATTTTGATATGACCTGGGCCACCTAAACAGGTGTAGGGAGAAATATGCGTTCGTTCCCCAATTACAATATTGCAGTTACCTCGTTCGGTAACATTAATATCAACGCCTCGATCGAGGCATACTAAATCTCCCAGAGAAATCTTACTGTTTTCGCCGCTAGCGTTTAGGCGAACGTCTCGAAGAATTTTGACATTGTCTCCAACTTCAATAGAAGAAGCATTCAACAATTCAACTCCACTTTGAATGTATAGAGCTTTACCTACCCGACCTAAAATTGTTGGGTAGAGTAGTCTTCGCAGCATCGTACCCAACGGTCGCCGAATTCCTCCTATTAAGGTAATTAAGAGGAATTCGTTCACCCGCGACCACCGGGAATGTGATAAAGATTGAAATTTTTCAGCACTTATGTTGTTAGTCATGGTAAATGCACTCCAAAATCATCCTAAGGAAAACTAACATTTGATGATTTGTAGGAGTAACTATCTCTTGAACGAAATCAGTACAGCTTCAGCAAGCTTGTCTTTGACTTCAAGCCATCAACCTAAGGCAACGATTAGAGGCAAGATTCTCCAAAAAAGCTGGAGTTGTTGTTAACTTACAGCCATTTCAAAAGTAATACCTGCTCGATACAACAGACTCTTACTCGTGTTAGTTTCAATGCCCCCAAACCCAAGGAAGCTTAGAAGCCTAAGCTATAGGCTTTAAAGATAGTTACTATGAGCAAGCAAAATTTTCACTTATGCTTGCCAAAATCCTAAAAATTTTAGGAAACTAGCTTAGTTTCTTTTCACTGCGATCGCCCACTCGTCTGGCTTCGCCTCTAAACCGCCTTAACTAAGGAGGAGTATCTCCAACTTCAGCCATCACATTAAATTCCACCATCGGTGCAAACAACATGGCACTTCCGCGATGGCTATGACGACTTTCTTCTATCCAGTTTCGTTGGTCTACTACTAAGGTCACGATGTAGAGCGTGGATTTAGAGACTTGTATCTAGACTGAGAATGAGCTTAAGCAATGCTATGGCACTTTAGAGACACTTTACTGAAGGTAAAGATTGAACAGCATCTTACTAAAGATAGATCAAAGAGCTGATGAATTAGGTTATAGAGATAAAGTTGTGTAATTGTCAATGAGGGCGGGGGTGCCATCGGGAGCGATCGCGCCAAATGACTCGAAATAGCGCTTTGCGACTGGGGGGAAGTGGGAGAAATCAAATAAAACATCCCCCTTGGCAACATCTGCCCAGAAATAGCGTAAATTGGGGGCGAGTCCCTCTGCCTCTGTAATCGGGATATTTAAGGGTGGCTCAGTCAGCAACTTGAGCATGAAGGGAAGCGAGCGATCGCCCATCCAATCTCGTGAGAATTGTGGCAGCGTTGGGAAATGGGGGACAGATTCCACCCGATGCGACTCAATCTGCAAGGATTTTTTGCCTTGGTTATCGGTGCGGAAGTTCAAGATCCGGTAGGGATGAGGATAGCTAACTAGAGAACCTGTGGTGATCTCATAAACACCGCGATCGCAAGCAATATCCTGAATATGCAAATGCCCTGTAAAAATTAGATTTACCCCCGCCTCGCGGAGCATTTGCAGCAGCACTGGCGCATTCTCCAGCATATACCGACGCCCTAACTGGTGGGTGGATTGTCCGGGTAGATGCTCGACGACGTTGTGATGCACCATCACCATCACTAACTCATCATTAATCTCTTTCAGATGTTGTTGCAGCCATGCCAACTGAGCATCATCCAAACGCCCTATCTGTTTCCCGCGATCGCTAAAATTATTGGAATTCAGTCCAATTAAACGCACTCCGGGTAGAATTTGACTCGTGTAATACAGTTGTTCCGGATTCTCATAGCCAAACTGTTGGTAATAGTGGGGAAACTCTTGGAGTCCAATGGCGCTATCAGTGGGGAGTAAACTGAGTACATCATGATTCCCCGGCACCACGTAGGCGGGGAAAGGGAGCTTCAAGAGGCGTTTTTGCAGCCAAGCATGATTTTCTGGTTCCCCATCCTGCGTTAAGTCTCCCGGTATCAACAGAAAATCTAAGTTGAGTTGTTCCAGATGTCTCAGTACAATCTCCAATGCTGGGATGCTGACTTCTACCATGTGAAAACGGCTGGGATGATCCGTAATCGTGTCCGGAAGTGCAATGTGCAAGTCGCTGATGACAGCAAAACGAAAATTGAGACTCATAGCGCCAACGCAAAAATGGATGAGGGAATGTGATAATAGCAATCCCCGTCGATCATAACCTTTGGTACATTCTCTTCCGCACGCGAAGCAGTTAGTGCGCCAAGTTCGCATCAAAACCTAACCTCTAACCTTCTTCCCTACCAGGAAAGGGAGGGAAATTCGCTTTGGAGGCTAAAATATTCCTGTTTCTTCTCCTGGTAGGAAAGGGTTAGGCAGAGGGAAAAACTTTGTGTTGAATAATATTTAGTTACTGAATCGCTAACATCCAAAAAAGGAGTTTCATTTTGTCACCTGTCCGAGTTCGCCAACACGTTAATCCACTTTCCGCCAAGTATCAAACGCCGGTAAATCCTCCCGACTGGCAAAATATTTATGCCAATTCGACAAAGCCGCTGCATTTAGATATTGGGTGTGCTAAGGGGCGGTTTTTATTGAAAATGGCGACGGTAGAACCCGATTGGAATTATCTGGGTTTGGAAATTCGAGAAACCTTAGTAGAAGAAGCCAATGAATGGAAACAGCAGGCGCAATTAGAAAATCTTCACTACTTATTTTGTAATGCCAATAACTCATTAAATCCTATTTTGAGTTCTTTGCCAGTCGGCACCTTGCAGCGCGTCACCATTCAATTTCCCGATCCGTGGTTTAAAAATCGACACGCCAAACGCCGCGTGGTGCAGCCAGAAATGCTCGAAGTTTTGGCAAAGTACCTGGTTACTGGAGGAGTGGTTTTTGTTCAGTCAGATGTTGAGGCGATCGCAGTGGAAATGCGCGATCGCTTCTCCTCTTCTCCAGCCTTCCAAAGACAGGGAGGCGATGACTGGTTAGACACAAATCCCCTGCCAGTGCCAACCGAACGCGAAATCAGTACCCTTTCTCGCGGCGAACCCGTTTATCGCGCTTTATTTATCAGAAGTTAAATTTTGAGGGTTGAGTTTTTAATGATTAGAAAAAGAGAGCATTTTCAAACTCATTACTCAACCCTAAACCTTCCAGACTTTCCTAAATCCAATTCGGCACCCACTGGCGTAACCAAGGTGGCACAGACCGAACATTGAAGCGCGGTATCAAGATTTGATAATCTCTGGGGGATAAGGGCAAGCCTAAATAGATTGGCATCCAGAACACAAAAGCTGCCAAGATCGCAAAAATTACTGTCAGCGCGATCGCTCTTAATTCACGCGCCGGACTTTGCAGCCACCTATCAACAATCCAGGCAAGTGCCAACCCCGCAAACACAGACGCCCCCATGTAATGGTACAAAAACGTGCAGCGAGTTACCCGCACCCAAGGCAGCACATTCGCCAGCCAGTTTAGAACCAAGTACAAGGCAATCCAAGTTGAAACGCTTGGAGTAAATTTCCACCCTTTCCCAGTGAAGAAGTATTGAGCTAGCAAAAACAGCAGCAGCAAAATTGCCGCCGTTGAAAGAATCCACAGCACTGGATTCCCCATCGCGTGGACATCGTAAATCACGTTACCCACCCCTTTCGGTAAAGGCGGAAGTGCGGGTACCGTCGTATTCGTATTTTGAGCCGTTTGGTAAAAGTACGCCACCGGGCGCAGCATCAACAGCCAGGTATACCATCTGGAGCAGTAAGGATGAATTTTCGGCCCATCACCCACTCGTTGATGGTATGCCAGAATTTGCCTTTGCACCTCCCAAAATCCAAATTCTGGGTTGAGTTGAATGTGAGGAATCCAAATAACGGCGTAAAAAAGGAATGGGATGATTGCTAAATTCACTAAAATGTGCAGTAAATTTAGCTGCGTCAGGTTTTGTAACGGGGTCAGAGTCAGGGCTGAGGAGCTAGGACTGAGGACTGAGGACTGAGGGCTGAGGACTGAGGAGTCAGGAGTCAGGACTGAGGAATCAGGAAAAAATCGCCTCTGCTCCTCCGATCCTTGACTCCCAGGTTCTCCGGTTTTTTTGCTCGCTTTTTCGGATGCCTGTTGCACCCATTGCATCGCCCAGGCAAAACCCCACATAAAGTAGGCACCTAACAGAAACCACAAGCCATTCCACTTGATAGCCACGGACGCCCCGAAAAAAATACCGGCTAGCGCTAGCCAAAACCAGCGTCGCATCGCTTGATTCGCGAGACTTAATAAGAAAAACCACTGCCCCAGCAGTCCAAAAATAACCAGATAAACGTTATTCAGGGCATAGCGCGACTCTACCAGAAATAAACCATCGGCGGCAGCAAAGATAGCAGCGATTAACGCATAACTGCGCCGATAAGTGAGTTGATAGGCGATTCCCCCCAGCACTAAGGGAATAAATGAGCCAGTCAGCGCATTTAGCCAACGGTAACTCCAAGGCGAATGCAGAGAACCCGTCAGCCCGTTCATCGTATCTTTCCCGAAGGGTAAGCGATCGCCTATCCACATCCCCACGGCGATGATGTACTTGCTCAAAGGGGGATGCCCATCAAAAAAGGGAGTCCGGGTTAAATAGTTGTTGGCAAACTTCGCATAGTAAACTTCATCAAACACTAAAGTATTAAATCGTTCCAGCCCCCAAAAACGCAGGGCAAGCGAAACCAAGAATACGCCAGCCATTCCAATCCAGAACCACCGTTGGCTGATAGAACGTTTGTTAAACAAGAACATAAAAACCTGCTCAAACGCTTCAAGGCATTTCCAAACTGTGTAGCATCATCCCAAAAATTTCTCAATAAAACTTTACTCTGAGTAGAGTGCGTGTCAGACAAAAAAATGAACAAGGATGAGTTGAGCAAAACTGAAGTCGTTGCCAGTCAAGGATCTTCGCCCCCGCCGACCGGGTGGCAGGGTGCGATCGCGCGATTTTTTAAATTTGAGGAATTCCACACCAACTTTCGCACCGAAGTGTTGGCAGGCGTGACCACGTTTATGACAATGGCATATATTCTGGCAGTCAATCCGGGAATTTTGTCAAATGCCATTTTTCTGGAAAAACCGCAAGATTTATTTGGGGAGTTGGCGATCGCAACCGCGATTTCCAGCGCCATTGCGACCTTGATGATGGGATTAACGGCTAATTATCCGTTTGCCTTGGCACCGGGAATGGGACTCAATGCCTTTTTTGCCTTTTCTGTCGTTTTGGCACTGAAAATTGATTGGCGAGTTGCCCTCAGCGCCGTTTTGATCGAGGGGCTAATTTTCATTGCCTTGACGCTATCAAGTATTCGCAGCCAAATTATCCGCGCCATTCCTGAATGCCTCAAACAAGCGACAGCAGCGGGAATTGGTTTATTTATCGCTTATATTGGCTTGGCTGGCGATCCGAAAACGGGGGGTGCGGGGATTATTGTAGCGAACCCCGTCACGAAAACAGCCTTGGGCAACTTGCAACAGCCACAAACACTGGTAGCGATCGCGGGGATTCTGATCACATTTGCTTTTGTCGCTCGCCGGGTCAAAGGAGCGCTGTTATGGGGAATTCTCTCCACTGCGTTGCTGGGATGGATTCTTGGCATCGTACCTCCGCCTTCTGGAATTATTGCACTTCCCCAGTGGCCTGGAGACTTAATTGGTCAAGCTTTACAGGGGTTGAGTCAGATTAACCAAACCAACATCTGGAATTTGATCGCTGTCACCTTTGTCTTTTTGTTCATCGATCTCTTCGACACCATCGGCACTCTCGCCGGTGTTGGCATCCAGGCAGGCTACATTGATGAAAATGGGGAACTGCCCCGCGCAAGTGAAGCGCTGATGGCAGACGCCGTAGGAACCACTGTGGGGGCAATTCTGGGCACTTCCACCGTCACAACCTATATCGAGTCAGCCGCTGGCGTCTCGGAAGGAGGACGCACCGGGTTTACTGCCGTTGTCGTCGCCGCTTTATTTAGTTTGTCGATATTTTTTATCCCTTTGTTGGCAGCAATTCCCGCCTTTGCCACGGCACCCGCACTGCTCGTTGTTGGCGTCTTGATGGCAGGAAATGTCCGCCTAATACGTTGGGACGATCCTGCCGAATCAATTCCCTCTTTTTTGACGATTCTCCTGATGCCTTTGACTTACTCAATTGCCGAAGGTTTATCAATTGGGTTTATGACTTATCCACTGGTAAAAACGTTTCAAGGAAAAGCGCACGAAGTCAGTTTAGCTGTGTGGATTTTAGCTGGAGTATTTGTACTGAGATTTGTATTTATGGCGGTAAACTCTGCTACGTAAAGTAACGACTTAGAAGCCAGCAGAAACTCCATTTCTAAATCCTTTTGCCAAAAAATTGCTTTTTTAAACCACAAAGGCACTCAGACACCAAGATGAAGAACTTCGTGTTTCCTGAATGTCTGAGTAGCTTTGTGGTTCATCTTATCCAATCCCTTGCGTCATCAAGCTGGGTAGTGTGGAAATACTAACTTGTATGTCTGAATATTGAGCTTTATTTAGGATTCGAGAATTTGTAGGGGGGTCTGGGAACGATAAATCGACTGGCGAATTATCCTTATTTTTAGGGATTCCCATAAATTTATTCCCAATTAACGCTACCCACACTCTTATAAAAATGATTCTTCCCCTTCCCGGTTACGAACTCGTTGAAGCCCTACATGAAGGCACCGATACCATTATTTATCGTGCTTCTAGGCAGTTGGATAAAACACCAACGATCGTTAAAGCGATCAAAGCCGAGTATCCCACCTTAGAAGAACTGACCCGGCTAAAACATGAATATAAAATTTTAGAAACCTTAGTAGATATAGAAGGAGTTGTCAAGTCCCTAGCTTTAGAAAATTATCAGAATGGTCTAGCACTTATCTTGTCAGATTTTGGGGCAATCTCGCTAAAAAATTATATTAGCGATCGCTCTTTAGACTTAAGCGAACTTTTAAACATCGCCATTCAGCTAGCATCCACGCTTGCTCAACTGCATTCATCCCAGATTATTCATAAAGATATTAAACCTCACAACATCATCATTAACCCAGAGACAAAGCAAGTTAAAATCATCGACTTTAGCATTGCATCGCGTCTAGAAAGAGAAAACCAAACCCTTGGCAACCCCACCTTACTCGAAGGCACTCTCGCCTATATGTCACCGGAACAAACCGGGAGAATGAATCGGTCGCTTGACTACCGCACCGACTTCTATTCTCTAGGTGTCACCTTTTATGAAATGCTCACAGGTGAATTGCCTTTTAATGCTACCGAACCTCTGGAATTGGTACACAGCCATATTGCTAAAATGCCACTTCCACCTCATCAACTAAATTCGGAAATTCCAGAGGCAATTTCCAATATTGTAATGAAACTGTTAGCTAAAAATGCTGAAGACCGCTATCAAAGTTCAGAGGGTTTAAAGTTTGACTTGGAAATCTGTCTAATGAAGCTACAGACTACCGTAAGAATTTCTGACTTTATTCCCGGTAGTGCTGACAAAGCAGGTCAATTACTGATTCCTCAAAAACTTTATGGTCGTGAGGCGGAAGTTACTACCCTGTTAAATACCTTTGAGCGAGTCTCCAATGGTACCGGAGAAATGATGCTTGTTTCCGGTTATTCCGGCATTGGTAAAACTGTTTTAGTCAATGAAGTTCACAAACCCATCGTTCGGCAACGGGGATATTTTATTGCAGGTAAATTCGATCAGTTTAAGCGCAATATTCCTTATGCTTCCTTGATTCAAGCATTCCAATCCTTAACTCAACAACTTCTAACCGAAGGCGAAGCAGAAATTCAAATTTGGAAAGAGAAACTCTTAGGTGCTTTAGGCGTTAACGGGCAAATAATCGTTGATGTGATTCCCGAAGTTGAACTGATTATCGGCAAACAATCACCCGTAGCAGAACTAGGGGCGACTGAAGCTCAAAATCGTTTCAGCCGTGTATTTAAACAATTTATAGGCGTATTTACAACTGTTGAACATCCCCTAGTTATCTTCCTGGATGACTTGCAGTGGGCGGATTCAGCATCGCTGAAATTGCTCGAACTGCTAATGATCGATACCAATAACAAGTATTTATTGCTGATTGGGGCATATCGAGATAACGAAGTTTTCCCCACGCATCCAACAATTCAAACGATTGACAAGATTCGCAAAACTGGGGCGGCAGTAAATGATATTGTCCTTCAACCCTTAAACCTGGTTCATGTCGAAGAATTAATTGCCGATACTTTAAATGAATCAGTAGAAACGCGAAATTTAGCCTCTCTACTTTTCAACAAAACTCAGGGAAATCCTTTCTTCTTAAATCAACTGCTCAAAACCCTTTATCAAGAAGATTTATTAACTTATGATTTATATTCTAGAACATGGCGCTGGAATATTAAGCAAATTCAAGCGATCGGCATCACCGATTATAATGTTGTCGAACTGATCGCTAGAAATATTCGCAAGCTGCATTCAGACACCCAGAAAGTGTTAAAACTGGCTGCTTGTATTGGCAACACTTTTAATTTAGAAGTTTTGAGCGTTATCAATGAAGAATCCTCCTTGGTTACAGCGGCACAGTTGTGGTCAGCGCTTCAGGCTGGTTTAATTTTACCTTTGAGCAATGAGTACAAAATTCCGTTGGTATTTAGTCAAGAAGAATCCGGTGGATTTACCTTGACTGATGTCAAAGTTGACTACAAGTTTTTACATGACAGAGTGCAGCAAGCTGCCTATTCTTTGATTCTAGATGAAGAGAAGAAAGCAACACACTTGAGAATTGGTCAATTACTGCTACACTCCACAACGCCAGAAGAACGAAAAGAAAATATCTTCGCTTTAGTTAACCAACTCAATTACGGTACTGACTTACTAAAAACTGAAGCAAAAAAATATGAACTAGCCCAACTCAACCTGATTGCAGGTCAGAGAGCCAAAGCAGCTACAGCGTATGACTCGGCTGTTAAATACTTGCAAGTAGGTTTGGGACTGTTGGCAGATTCTAGCTGGAAGAGTCAGTATGACCTAACATTAGCGCTGCATACCGAAGCAGCAGAAGCAGCATACTTAAGCGGTGACTTTGCTCAAATGCAGAGATTGGCTGAAATCGTGCAAAACTGCGCCAAAACGCTATTGGACAAAGTGAAGATATCCGAAGTCCAGATTCAAGCTTATATGGGGCAGAACAAGCTGCTGGAAGCACTGAATACGGGGCTGCAAGTCTTAAAGCATTTGGGGGTAGAGCTTCCTGACTCGCCAAACCCGTCTGATATTGGGCAGGCGCTGGGGGAAACTGCGGCAATTTTGAGCGGAAAGCGAACTGAGGAATTAATCGATCTCCCTGAAATGACTGATCCTCATCAACTAGCAGCGATAAGGATTCTGTCAAGTATATTTTCTGCTTGCTATTCTGCGATGCCCTCACTGGTGCCTTTAACAATATGTAAACAGGTCGATTTATCCGTTCAATATGGCAATGCTTCTGTGTCTCCCTTTGCATATGCCGTATATAGTCTTCTTCTTTGCGGGGCTGTAGGAGATATTGAGGGGGGTTATGAATTCGGTCAATTAGCTTTGCGTTTAGTATCTAAGTTAAATGCTAAAGAAATCGAGGCCAAGACGTGCCACTTGGTCTATGCTGCCGTTCAACATTGGAAGGAACACGTCAGGAATATTCTAGAACTTTTCCTGTCAACTTTCTCTAGCGGGTTGGAAACCGGAGATTTAGAATATGCTGGCTATGCCATCATGGTGTGGAGTCATTACTCGTTTTTTGTTGGCAAGGAACTAATGCAACTCGAACGAGAGATAGCAACTTACACGGATGCCCTTCATAAAATTAGCCAAAAAACAGCACTTAATAATACAAAAATTTGTTGGCAAGCCGTCTTAAACATGATGGGAATAACCCAAAATGTATACCAGTTAAAGGGGGAAGCCTATGACGAAGATAAAATGCTACCGCTATATCAGCAAACCAACAACCAACTAGCAATTCATTACTTATACTTGCACAAGCTTGCGCTTAGTTATGTTTTTGAAAATTACGCGGAAGCCTTAAAAACTATTCCTCTGATAGAAAGTTCTTTCGGTTCGTCTACAGGACAGCTAACTGTTGTTATCTTCTATTTCTATGATTCCCTAGTACGGCTAGCTGTATATTCTGATTCACAGTCTGAACAACAGGATATTCTTAATCGAGTACAAGCTAATCAAGAAAAAATGCAAAAATGGGCGCATCATGTCCCAATCAATCATCTGCACAAATTCTATCTAGTAGAGGCAGAGCGGCTTCGGATTTTAGGCGAAAAAATAGAAGCGATGGAGATGTACGATCGGGCGATCGCACTCGCTAAAGAAAACGAGTATATCAACGAAGAAGCATTGGCTCACGAACTAGCTGCTAAATTCTATCTGTCATGGGGTAAGGAAACTATTGCTCAAACTTACATGACAAATTCCTACTACGCTTATATGCGCTGGGGAGCAACAGCCAAAGTTGAGGATTTAGCAAAACACTACTCCCAATTACTCGCCTCTGTCCTTAACCAAAAATTGGGCAAAAAGACAGGCACTACGATTAAACAGACGCGCCAGAAAACCATTAGTTCTAGCACTTCCGGTGTTTCAGAGGTTCTAGATTTGGCAACAGTGATGAAAGCATCCCAAGCGATTTCTAGCGAAATTGTGCTAGCCAACTTGCTCGATAAGTTGATGAAAATTTTGATAGAGAATGCTGGTGCAGAAACTGGAGCGTTGATTTTATCAAGAGACGGTCAATTCTTCCTAGAAGCATTGGGGACTAAAGATGAGATCCAAGTGCTGGAATCCCAGGCACAATTAACCAGTCAGCAGTTGCCTATTTCGGTACTGAATTATGTTTCTAGAACCCAAAAAGATGTTGTTTTAAATGATGCCAGCCACGAGCAAATCTTTAACGCCGATCCCTACATTAGCCAACATCAACCCAAGTCACTGCTCTGTACTTCGATTCTCAATCAAGGTAAGCTCACTGCTATACTTTATCTAGAAAATAATCTGGTTGTGGGAGCTTTCACTCAGCAACGAGTGCAAGTATTGCGGATGTTATCGGGACAGGCTGCGATCGCTCTAGAGAATGCACGACTCTATGCTCATTTAGAATCTGCCAACCAACAACTAGAAGAATACAGCAATACTCTGGCGGCGAAAGTAGAAGAGCGAACGCTGGAGTTGCAGGAAAAGAATGTCCATTTACAAAAAGCCCAGGAAATCGCTCAATCAGCCAACCGCGCCAAGAGTGATTTTCTTGCCAACATGAGCCATGAATTGCGAACACCGCTCAATGGCATTTTAGGTTATGCTCAAATCCTCAAGCGGGACAAAAATTTAACCGATTTACAAAAAGAAGGTTTAGGTATTATTCACCAGTGCGGTGACCATCTGCTAAACCTGATTAATGATATTTTAGACCTTTCCAAAATTGAAGCTAGGAAAATGGAACTCCACCCAACAGATTTTCATTTTCCAGAGTTTCTAGAAGGCATTGCCGAAATCTGTAACATCCGTGCCGAACAAAAAGGCATTTCTTTAATTTACGAGCAGATTACTCAACTTCCCACAGGTGTTAGAGCTGACGAGAAACGATTGCGGCAAGCTTTGCTAAACTTACTCGGCAATGCTGTCAAATTTACTGAAACTGGAGGCGTGGCTTTTAAAGTCGGCTATTACAAAGGCAAAATCCGGTTCCATGTGGAAGATTCAGGAATTGGCATGGCACCAGAGCAATTAGAAGAGATATTTTTGCCGTTTCAGCAGGTGGGAGAAAACCATCGCAAATCTGAGGGAACCGGATTAGGATTGGCAATTACCCGCCAATTAGTTCAGATGATGGGTGGCGAAATTCAAGTCCAAAGTATTTTAGGAAAAGGCAGTATTTTCTTCTTTGATTTAGATTTACCTGAAGTTTTTCAATATGCTGAAGGTGTCAAACAAGATCAAAAAAATATCGTAGGATTTAAAGGCTATAAGCGGAAAATCCTCGTAGCAGACGATAAGCGAGAAAATCGCTCAATTTTGCTCAAGATGCTATTGCCTTTAGGGTTTGAAATTTTGGAAGCGATAGATGGCAAAGACTGCCTGAAGAAAGCGGCTGAATTTAATCCCGATTGCATCTTAATGGACTTGATGATGCCTGAAATGAATGGCTTTGAAACGACTCGGCGCATTAGGCGATCGCCCGAACTAAAAGATGTGATAGTGATTGGAACTTCTGCCAGCGTTTTTGATTTCGATCAGAACAAAAGTAAGGAAGCAGGCTGCAATGATTTTTTACCCAAGCCAATCCGAATACCAGAGCTTTTAGAAAAGTTACGACTTCACTTAGGGCTGGAGTGGGTTTATGAAGAAAACGAAAATCAACTAGAAAAAGACAATAAAGAAGAAAATTATCAGCCCAAAAACCGAAGCAATCAGCATTCATTAGCTACTCCATCAGCAGAGGAAATTGCAGCTTTATTTGATTTAGCAATGAAGGGCGATCTCAAAGGCATTGTAGAGCGAAGCGATCAACTAGAAGAATTAGATATTAAATATGCACCTTTTTCAGGCGAATTGCGTCAACTAGCTAAAAGCTTTCAAGTTAAAAAGATCCGCGAATTTTTAAGGGCTGTAGGAAAAAATTAATGAATCCTTCAAATATTGAAAATGGGGTAATTTTAATCGTTGATGACAACCCTACAAATTTAGGAGTGTTGTTCGATTTTTTAGTGAATTCAGGCTTTCAAGTATTAGTAGCGCAGGATGGCGAGGATGCAATTGCTCAGGTTGATTATTCCCCGCCCGATCTGATTTTATTAGACATACTCATGCCCGGTATAGATGGGTTTGAAACTTGTCAGCAATTGAAAGCGAAGGAATCAACGAAAGACATCCCCGTAATTTTTATGACAGCGCTTTCTGAGACTGTGGATAAAATCCGGGGATTGAATCTTGGGGCGGTTGATTACATTACTAAGCCGCTTCAACATGAAGAAGTTTTATCCCGAGTCAAAATCCATTTAAGCTTGCGAAATCTGACTAAAAGATTGCAGAAACAAAATGTGCATCTGGAACAGGAGATTGAAGAGCGAACTAAGGCAGAGAAAGCACTTTTAAAACTTACATCTGAGTTAGAAGGGCGGGTAAAAGAAAGGACGGCTGAACTTTTCCTATCCAATCAGCTGTTGACCCAATCAAATCAGCATCTGCAACAGGAGATCCAAGAGCGCATCTCTACTGAAGCAGCCTTGCAAGAATCAGAAGCACGCTATCGAGAACAAGCGCATCAGCTTAAACTTTCCTTCCGCCAACTTCAAGAAACTCAAAGCCAACTGGTTCATAGTGAAAAAATGTCTAGTTTGGGGCAACTGGTAGCGGGTGTCGCCCATGAAATTAACAATCCCGTTAACTTCATCTATGGGAATCTTACTCACGCCCATCACTATAGCCAAGATTTGCTCGACCTCTTGAGCCTCTATATGAAGTACACTCCTGCACCGCCACCTGAAATTAAGGAACACGCTGAGGCAATAGATTTAGAATTTTTAATTGAAGACCTGCCCAAATTGCTGAGTTCGATGAAAGTTGGATCTGACCGCATCCGCGAGATTATTTTGTCGTTGCGGATTTTTTCCCGCATGGATGAAACCCAAATGAAGCCTGTGGATATTCATGCTGGGCTAGATAGCACGCTGCTGATTTTGCATAGTCGGTTCAAAGATAGCGCTAACCATCCAGGTATTCAACTTGTCAAAGAATATGGCAATCTGCCTCTGGTGGAGTGTTATGCAGGTCAACTCAACCAGGTGTTTATGAATCTACTGGCGAATGCAATTGACGCTTTGGAGGAGTATGACAAAAAGCGATCGCCTGAGGAGATTTTCTTTTGCCGCAGTACGATTCGGATTCGCACCGAAGTAACTGACAATGAGTTTGTGACAATTTGGATTGGGGATACTGGCCCCGGTATAGCAGAGGAAGTACGCGATCGCCTATTCGATCCCTTCTTTACGACGAAAGCAGAGGGTAGAGGTACGGGTTTGGGATTATCGATTAGCTACCAGATTGTAGTCAACAAACATGGTGGTCAGATCACGTGTATTTCAGCACCAGGACAGGGGGCGGAGTTCATGATTAAAATTCCGGTTCGGTCGTGCCCTCCAGAATTAGGTTGCCAATGCGCCATTTTGGAAGAAAGCGGAAATTCGGTCTAATATCAGAACCCGTCAGGTGTCAACTTAAGATTGGCTTAGCGGTTGAAACCACCGCGATACAGACAAAATCTGCCTTCTCCGGTTCAAAACTTATGATTCCATGAGTCCCCGCAAGCCGGACTTAGTTTATTTAGCCGTGGCTTCCAGTCGCTAGCGCTTCAGTAAAACTAGCAGTATCTTCAATTAAACACTATCAAACTTCCACTTTTTCAACGCTAAACCGTAATATTACTGAGATTTAATAAAAGATGGATTGGCGTACATACTGCTAAATCCCTTACCTGCCTGTAGCTTAGACAACACTTCACTAAGTCTTTGTTATTTGCTAGGAAAAGATGAATTTTCTGTAAAGATTCTGTAAAGACTCTCTGGAGAGTCAGTATTTCCCCTAGGGATTGCTTAGGATATAGCGGAAGCACTCCTAAGAAGCTGAGTATTTTTACTTAATTTTTGGCTTATATCTACAAAACGAGCAAGAAACTGATTTCCACAAGTTACGTGTTTTTACGAGAACCTTAAATTTTCATCTACAAAATTAGATGGCTTGTGATTCTGAAAAGCGTGCAGAGGCTAATCAAAAGAACATAGAGCTTTTTGAAACTGGGTTTAAGTACTTGATATTTGTGGATTGGAAGAGGATATAGGAAAATCTATATGCCAAAAACTGGGACTCAGGCTAAAACTAATACTAAACTAAATAGCCGAGGTTCCCACTCCTGGGAACTTCCTCCAACTTGGCTACAATTTTTAGTCATCAGCGTACTGGTTTTAGGCATATTTTTTCGATTTGCAAATTTGGATCGAAAAGTTTACCAACACGACGAAGCTTTTACCT
The DNA here is from genome assembly GCF_039961875.1 of Trichocoleus sp. ST-U2. NCBI lineage: Bacteria > Bacillati > Cyanobacteriota > Cyanophyceae > Leptolyngbyales > Trichocoleusaceae > Trichocoleus > Trichocoleus sp. ST-U2. Next base: position 29,674 of record NZ_JAMPJY010000058.1, read on the forward strand.
CAATGCGGATTTCTGGCTATTCCAAACCAGAAGTGCAACAGCAACTTTTTGATGGTCGTGTCATCAGTGTTGAAGATTTACAAAGGTATCAGCGTCCCAATTCAGAAAAAGACTTAATTGATACCATGCAGGTGCTGGCGCAATACCCAGAACATCCGCCGCTATATTACGTGATGGCACGATTTTGGGTGCAGTGTTTTGGTAGCTCGGTGGCAGTGACAAGAAGTTTGGGTGCCCTAATTAGTTTACTAGCATTTCCTAGCATTTATTGGCTGTGCAGAGAATTATTTGAGTCATCGTTGACGGGATGGATAGCGATCGCTATCATCGCTATTTCACCTTTACACGTACTGTACGCGCAGGAAGCGCGGCAGTATAGCTTGTGGACGGCAATTGTCTTGCTATCGAGTGCAGCACTGCTACGAGCTATCCGGGTTAAAACTAAGCTAAGTTGGGCGATCTATGCAGTTACTGCGGCATTGGGACTCTATTCAAACTTATTTTTTGGGCTGACTTTAATCGGTCATGGGATTTATGTCATCTTAACTAAAGCCCATCGAGAAAATAAAACAGTTATTGCTTATTTAGTGGCATCGATAGCAGCGTTTCTAACTTTTGTACCCTGGGTTTGGGTGGTTTTAAGTAGCGATCGCATCATTGACAGAGTGGCATCAGCTCCAAAACCACCCAATTTATTTACTTTAGTTAAATGGTGGACTCGGAATCTCAGCAACATTTTCTTAGATGTAGATCCTAGCGGTTACTGGTTCGATCCGATTGGTTATGACGATCCTTTTTCTATTCCTCTTAGTTTAATCTTAGTTGGTTATTCGATTTATTTTCTCTATCGCCATACCCCAGCGAAAGTTTGGCTATTTATTTTTACTTTTACTGGGATGGCGGTTATCCCCCTCATGCTACGAGACTTAATGACTGGGGGATTTTTATCTACAGCACCGCGATATTTGATCCCATCTTATTTAGGAATCCAGATAGCTATTGCTTACCTCCTGGCTAGTAAAATTACTTGGAGTTTTAATTCCATCCGGCAACAAAAACTGTGGCAGTTTGTGATAGTTGTTCTACTTTCGTGCGGAGTTTTGTCCTGTGCAATCAGCTTTCCAGCAGACGTATGGTGGAACAAGTTTATGGACACTTATAATCCTCAAGTGGCTCGCATCGTTAACCAAGCTTCTCATCCACTTGTGATTAGCGATACTAAGATTCCGGGAAGTGTATTATCTCTCAGCCGCCTACTCAGTCCGAAAGTACAGCTACAGTTGGTGAGCCAACCAAAAACATTTCTAGCTGCTGATGGTTTCAGCGAGATATTTTTATTCGATTCCTCAGATACTTTACGAAACCAACTTGAGAAAACACAGGGTTACAACTTAAAAATAGCTTTCAAAGGCTACAAGTTTGAACTTTGGGAAGCAAAAAAATAGCGGAGGCAATCCTATTTTATGCCTAAACAAGAATTTGTGAATAATTGGTAATTGGGGATAGGATAAAACTCAATAATCTATTCTTTACTCAGTAAACGGACAAACTGAATTATTTATAGCCTGAAGAAAGTGTTTGTCGTTCTACCTTAAACCCTTGTCAATGTTGCATTTTTTACCTCAAGAGCACCGACAAGATAACTAGCGATCGCAATCTCCAACGCCGCTATCCTCATGCTCAAACTTTAAGCGATGGCTCTGATCCTAGATACTGTGAATCAGTCGCAAAATCAGTCGCACACCTGCTACCGGAATCTGGCAGCAACTGGGTTGGGCGTTCGCGCTTAAAGGCTGATACGTCTAGGGTTGTCCACCCATCTCCCATTTTTGCCGATCGCCGCTTCTTAACCTCTACTTAGTCCAAAAGGGAGATTAAGTCAAAAAGGAAGATTAGTAAATATTGAAGCAAAGGATTCAATACGCTAGTTTTTAGGGCGTCTTATGCAAACTATTTACGGAAATCTTCAAGGATTACAATCGAGCCATATCAAGCAACTACAGCGGCTTTACGAACAGCGCCAACCAAGCGATCGCCTGACGACTCCGGAATTCGCTCAAGCGCTAGCCGAAATTAGTACGTCCATTCATCACCCTGTATGCTGTTACATCAATCGACGCGGACACCCAATCCGAATCGCCGTCGGGACTCCCAGCCAAACGCAAATTCCGCCCCAAGAGTTGCCCCGGCATAAGGGCGAACACTTGAGTGGAATTCGCTGTCTTGCCACTCAACTCAAATCCGATCCACCGGATACAGCGGCACTCAGGGCAATGGCACAGCAGCGCCTAGACGCCTTAGCGGTGTTAGTTCCCAGGGGCGATGGAGCGCGACGAAATGGTGAAGCCGCAGGCGATGTCAAAGAAGCTTATCTTGCTCACCTGGTTCCCGAAGCAGAAAAGCCCTGGGTTATTTCTCGTCCCCTTAGCTTAGATGACCTGACAGAGCAAGGCTTTGACGACTTAGTAGATGAATGGGAGAGTGAGTTCTCCGAGTCAGGCTTTGAAACATCGCAATTCCACGAGAATAACTCAAAAGGCGATTGCGCTACCGCGCAGCCTTCGGATCGCGTTCTGCTGGTTGGGTTGATGACAGAAGACGTCTCTCCCCAGCGGTTTCAAGATGGTCTGGAGGAACTCGTTCGCTTGGTTGAAAGTGCCGGAGGACAGGTATTAGAGACAATGCAACAAAAGCGATCGCGTCCTCATCCTCAAACGGTCGTCGGTCATGGAAAAGTTGAAGAAATTGCCCAACGCGCTCATCAACTGGGAGCCAATATCATTGTCTTTGACCGAGATATCTCTCCCTCTCAAGCTCGTAACCTAGAAACCGAGATCGGTATCCCTGTCGTAGACCGGACTGAAGTAATTCTCGATATCTTCGCTCAACGCGCTCAATCCCAAGCGGGTAAATTGCAAGTGGAATTGGCGCAACTGGAATATATGCTGCCTCGACTGAGGGGTCGGGGTCGGGAAATGTCCAGACTAGGAGCCGGGATTGGTACGAGAGGACCGGGTGAAACCAAACTAGAAACAGAGCGGCGAACCATTCAGCGCCGAATTGCCCAACTCCAGCAGGAAGTCAACCAATTACAAGCGCATCGCTCCCGGATTAGACAACAACGGCAAGAGCAAGAAATTCCCTCGATTGCCGTGGTTGGTTATACCAACGCTGGGAAGTCCACCCTGCTGAACGTGTTAACCCACGCCGAAGTTTATACGGCAGATCAACTATTTGCCACCCTCGACCCCACAACTCGAAAGCTAGTCATTACAAACCCCGAAACCCAAGAGCGGCGGACGATTCTTCTGACAGACACGGTCGGGTTTATTCACGAACTCCCGCCACCGCTCATGGATGCCTTCCGAGCCACCCTGGAGGAAGTAACGGAGGCGAATGCCATGCTTCATGTCGTCGATCTATCCCATCCCGCTTGGGAAAGCCACATCCAGTCGGTCATGGAAGTGCTTGGAGAAATGCCTGCCCTTCCAGGTAAAGCTTTGATTGCCTTTAACAAGGTCGATCAAGTAGATAGCGAAACGCTAGCCTTCGCTCAACAACAGTATCCCGAAGCTGTGTTTATTTCAGCTACTCAACGCTTAGGTTTGGAGACCCTACGCCAGCGGATGGTGCAACTGGTTGATGAAGCAGTTTCACAACCGCACTAATAAAAATGTGACAAGAAGCCAGTAGTTACGGTGTCTATTTTTGGCGATGTCCCCCGCTTAAAAAGGGGTTATAAGCATTTTCCCCCTTTTTAAAGGGGATTCGGGGTTTCCTCTGGGGAGAGGGGGGATCGAGTGTATAGGACACCCAGTTAAGTCAAGAACCAGCAAGCTAAGCAAACAAGAATTCACACACTATTTGCAATGATCAACAATCCAATAACGTGGAAGTACGTATTTCAAACCAAAGCTATCATTAACTGGGTCGAATCTGTAGCTTTGTTGTTATCTGACCAATGGATTCGCCAAATCCTGGGTCAAGAACCCCTCACTAATCCTGAATATTTACATCTGTTTGGCGCATTGGTATTTACAATCGGGATTGGTTATTGGTGGGTTGGTAAGGATATCTCTCGCAATCACGACCTTATAAGATTTGGAATTTGCGCCCAAGTTTCTGTCTTTATCGTTTTGGCTTATCACACCTTAATCGGTGGTCTTCACCCATTTTATTTAGTTCCGGGTATCATTGACCTTACCTTTGCGATTCTCTTTAGTTTATTTCTCTCCTCTTATGAGCGGATTAAACCAGCTTTAGAGTAATTAGAGTCGAGTATATGCAACTTAGAACCCCACCCCTACCTGTGAACGGGGAGGGAGAAATCTTACCTTCCTATGTCAACGGGAAATTATACCAGTCATAAATAATTCCTGAACGCAAGATACCCGACTTCTCCAAGAAGTCGGGTATCTGAATCTCGCATCTGACAACTCAAATAGGAGAGAACGCAACATGACACAAAAACATGGCCCTTGGACAATCCAAGAAACAAATCGAAAGTACCAAAATTCATTTATAAATGTTCGTGAAGACCAAGTTCTCCAACCTGATGGACAATCGGGTACGTATGCTACCGTCACGATGAAATCTGGCGTTGCTATTTTGCCAATCGATAGCGATCGCGTAGTCTATCTTACCCGGCAATTTCGTTATGCGCTTGGCAAAGAAAGCATTGAAGTTGTCGCTGGTGCTATTGAGGAGGATGAACCGCACCTGGAATCTGCACAACGAGAAATTGAAGAGGAACTGGGAATTAAAGCTTCGGAATGGCTCGATCTCGGAGTTTTTGACTTAGATACATCAATTGTCTGCTGTCCGGTGCGTCTATTTCTAGCAAAGCAATTAACATTCACCCAATCCCATCAAGAAGGAACGGAAACGATAGAAACAGTTCGGATTCCCTTAAGTGAAGCGGTGCAGATGGTCATGGATAGCGTAATCACACACGCGCCAAGCTGTGTGCTGATTCTGAAAGCGAATAAGGTACTTGGCGAATAATAGGCGATCGCGCTGACACTGGCTAAACATATCACCACAAACTTTGCAACGCATGAATTGCAACGCATGAATAAGTATCACGATCGGGATGCACTCAAACTAACTCATGGCAAATGTGGCTATGGAACGAGGCATTGCAATTTCTTCCCCACGATCCTCCCCTAATTTGGTTGCGGCTTCCTTTTCAATCACTTTTAGTCGCTTGGGCTTGGTGGTTTACCAGAGATAATGATTCAGTGCAATTGGAACAACTGAATGAGTGAGAAACAAGAGCCGGAATTTCAATTTTTTTCAGCAGCCCCGCTGCTGCAAATTGGTACTAGCGGTTGGGTTTATAAGCACTGGATGGAAATCTTTTATCCAGCGCAGATGCCTGGAAATCAACAATTACCATTTTACGCACAGCACTTTCCAACTGTAGAAATCAACTTTTCTTTCTATCGTCTGCCAGAGCGGTCTGTATTTGAAACATGGCGAGAACAAACGCCTGAAGGGTTTCTTTTTGCTGTGAAAGGTAGCCGTTACCTTACCCACATGAAAAAGTTAAAAGAGCCAAATGAACCGCTATCTCGCTTAATGGAACGAGCGGGCGGTTTGCAAGAAAAACTAGGCCCAATTCTGTTCCAATTTCCTCATACTTGGCCCCTTAATATGGAGCGCCTTCAGCCATTTTTAGAATTGCTTTCTTCTTATCCAGAACAACGTTATACATTTGAATTTCGACACCAAAGTTGGCTAATTCCACAGGTGTACGAACTATTAGAACGTGCGGGTGCAGCCCTTTGTTTGCCAGTCAGTCCCACGGTTCCGCTAGATATTCGTTTGACTGCGCCCTGGACTTATATCCGGATGCACAGTGGGCAATGGGGCGTTGGCTACAGCGATGAAGAATTGTCTACCTGGGCTTCCCATATCCGCTCATTTCTTCAACAAAAGATTGACGTGTACGTGTATTTCAACAACGACCCAGATGGTCATGCTATCCACGATGCTGAACGCCTGAAAGCATTACTGTCCATGAATTGTTCAACGTTTTAGTGATGAGGAAAAGCAAATAATACCTGGCGATTGGAAATCGCGGCTACGCAAACAAAGTCCGCCTGCGCGGACTATTGAACTCTGCTTCTGTCAGGTTTAGCGTGTAAGGACGCGATCGCTCGTTTTCTGTGATGCAGGGAAATTGTTAGCGCTGGCTGTGTCGTGGGAATACTGAGAAAGAATGCGATCGCTCGTTTCCTCTGATGCAGCTAAATTGTTAGCGCTAGCTGTGTCGTGGGAATACTGAGAAAGAATGCGATCGCGCCTCTTAAGTTTTAGCACCCAGGAGAAAATCATGAGTTTAACAGTTACAGCAACGTTTATGCTTGCTGACTGGATCGCCAAAGGACTTGCAGATGGAACCTTTGAGCGCGTTGGGGGTGTGATCCGGGAAGTAGGAACGAAACACGTTGTTACGTGGTTGCATGACATCGGAGCAAATTCTTCTCAAATACCAACGCCAACTGCTTCTTCTCCCAATTTACGTCTAATGTGAATTAGACAAAGGAACGGGAGAGATTGAGAATCAAAGTACCACCCATGAAACTCATCTCTCCGATGACTAGCATAGACTTTCCTAACTTGATGATTGTCGT